>NZ_JABAIW010000026.1:0-69215 GCF_014231265.1 Clostridium sp. DJ247
TTTAAGCTTTACAGCTAATCTGTGCAATTTTCAGAGAACAAATAATCTCTCTTAATACAGAGATTATAGTTTTTAATAAAACTCCAAAGCTGGGGCTTCGGAGTGGCCGATCATCACAAAATCTCAGATTTTGGATGCCTGGCCATCTAGTGGTAATGACGTGAAGGCTACACCCGTTCCCATTCCGAACACGACGGTTAAGCTTCACCGTGCCGATGGTACTGCAGAGGAGGCTCTGTGGGAGAGTAGGTCGCTGCTAGGTAAATAAGAAAAACGCTAAACATGATGTTTAGCGTTTTTTTGTGTTTATGCTTCAATTGTATACCCTTTTCTGCTCCTAATTCAAATACAGTTAATGACATAATATCTGCAAGCATATTACTATTTGTGCTACTATTATTAACTATGACTGTGGCACTTATAACAAAGTTTAGCCAAATCTTTAGAAACTTTTATAGTTTAAGGGTATATTTTATTGGTAAAGTGATATATTTATGGAAACTTCATAAAATCCACACAACCTTGTGTTATAATAATTATAGAATTCAAATAATATTTGGAAATGGAACTTTAAATTTTTTAAGTGAGTATTAGGTGATTAAATGTTAAATAAGACAAAAATATTGGTTTTAGGTGCAGGATACAGTGGAGTACATGTGGCTAAAAAATTAGCTAAGAAGTATAAAAAGAACAATAATGTAGAAATTACATTAATAGATAAAAATCCCTTCCATACTTTAATGACAGAGTTTCATGAGATAGCAGGGGGAAGAGTTCACCCTGAATCAGTCCAGATTGAACTGAGTAAAATATTCAGCAGAACAAAAGTTAATGTAGTTACAGACTATATTGAAAAAGCTGACACAGATAAAAAAACAGTAATCACAACCTTTGGTAAGTATGAGTATGACTAACTTGTAAAATGTAAAAATACTTTGATTTCTATAGTTGACTTTAATATAGGTAGAGTGAAGTTCACTCTACCTTATGATTTATCCCATAGCTAACTGCCACTAATACCCACGCTTCTTCAAGCGGTGGCATATGTGGCAGTAGGCTCCTGGATTCGTTCAACTAAGAATCAGGTGGGGACAAAACTCCATCTGATTCAAGTTTCACTTTATTTATGAGTTAAATTGTCAGTAAAATCCTAAATAAAATAAGAGCGGAGTAAGTGCCTATGTTTAAAAAATGGGATATAATTCTTATAGTATTATTAATATGTGTATCCTTTATTCCAGAACTCATTTTCGGAGTAATAATGAATCGAAACTATAAAGGGACCTATGTAGAAATAACCTTAGAAGGCAAATTTTATAAAAAAATCCCTCTGTCCGAACACAGAGGTGAAGAAGAATTTAATGTTAAAACTAAACATGGATATAATTTAATTAAAATAAAAGATCAGTCTGTTTCTATAATCGATGCAGACTGTCCGGATAAAATTTGTGAAAAACCCGGCTTTATATCAAAGCCGGGGCAGAGTTTAGTCTGTCTTCCACATAAGTTAATGGTGGAAGTTAAGAGTTATGATAATAAAATTGATGATGATGTTATACCTGCGAACTGAGGTGGATTAAATGAAAAAAACATCTAGGATGATTTATATAGGGCTTTTAGTTGCTCAGGCTTTGGTTCTTTATATAGTTGAAGGTATGATTCCAGTACCTTTTATTACGCCTGGTGCAAAACTTGGACTAGCTAACTTGGTTACGGTTATAGCATTATATACCTTTGATAATAATAGAGACGCTTTTTTAGTAGTTATACTAAGACTTATATTATCAACTATATTTGGCGGTAACCTTTCTTCATTTATCTATAGTGCTGCAGGTGCAATCCTAAGTTATTATGTAATGATTTTTGTAAAGAAAGTAGGAAAAGACAAGCTTAGTATTATAGGGGTAAGTGCTTCAGGTGCTGTTTTTCATAACGTAGGACAACTAATTGCAGCTTCTGCTATAGTTAATAATATAGACGTTATGCTGTATTTACCTGTTTTATCTATAGCGGGTATTGGAACAGGAATTTTTATAGGTATAACAGCCAACTATGTAGTCAGACATATGGTTAAGTTACCATATTTTAGAAAAATTAATGCAGGGGAATGATGGATATGGATAAGATATGATGATTTAAGAGATGAATTAAAAGAAGTAATTGCCATTATGGAGACTAATATTAAATGCAAAGATAAAAACATAGAAAATTCTATTAAGGATTTAATCCATTCTGGTGGAAAGATGTTAAGACCTGCGTTTGTTATAATATCCTCACATTTCGGTGATTACGATACTGAAAAGGCAAGACCTCTAGCTGCTGTAGTAGAACTTCTTCATATGGCCACCTTAGTTCATGATGATGTTATAGATGATGCTAAGATTAGGAGAGGTCAGGAAACTATTCAGTCAAAATACGGAAAAGATTATGCAGTATATATAGGAGATTTCCTTTTCTGTGTGTGTTTTAAAATTCTAGCTTCATCAGCAACCCTTCAAAACATAAAGATAGACAGTAATTCCATGTCTAGGATTTGTTTAGGAGAAATAGGTCAGTTAAATTCAAGATTTGATAGCAGGCTTTCAGTAAAAAACTACTTAAGTAGGATTTCTGGTAAAACCGCAGAGTTATTTTCATTGTCATTATATATAGGAGCTGCAGAAAATGGCTGTAGTGATATTGTTTGCAAACATTTTTGGAAGATAGGGCATAATATTGGGATGGCTTTTCAAATTATAGATGATGCTTTAGACTATATAGGAACTAATGACTCAATACGAAAATCTGCAGTAATTGATATAAAACAAGGGATATTTACACTTCCACTTATTTATGCTGCAAAGAAAAATAAGAAGGCTTTTCAGTCCTATCTTGAAAAGCAGAGTTTTTCAGATGAAGATGTAATGGAATAATGAATGTTAGTATAAATATTATTGAAGTTCTTTATATATTCCTAATATCACTGCCTTTAATAAGTGGTATTGCAAATATTATGCTGTCGAATAACATTTGTGACATAGAGGATGACCTTGAAAATAAGAGATATACTCTGCCAGTATACATCGGCAGTGACAATGCCTTGAAGCTTTATAAAGCACTGTACTATATTGCATATATATCTATAACGGTGGTATGATTAAGAGAATGATTTATGTTGATTAATTTATTATATTATTAGTTTTCTTTTGATAACATTACCAATTTAGGTTTTTATTTTGTAGAACTTAAGTATATAATAAAGATAATATAGATTTAATTGAAAATTGAGAGGAGTTAACATATGAAATACGCTATCGATGTACATACACACACAATTGCAAGTGGTCATGCTTATACCACGCTATTAGAAAATGCAAAGTATGCCAGTGAAATAGGTCTTGAGCTTCTAGGTACTACAGATCATGCCCCTTCTATGCCTGGTGCACAGCACCCTTGGCATTTTGGAAATCTTAAAGTAATGCCAAGGGAACTTTATGGTGTAACTATGCTCTATGGTTGTGAAGCCAATATAATTGATTATGATGGAAATATAGATTTGCCATTGGAAATACAGGAAAATTTAGATATCATGATAGCTAGTATTCACGATCCCGTAATGGAAGTAGATAAAAGTCCAGAATTAAATACTACAGCTTTTTTGAATGCTATGGATAACCCTTATGTACATATAATAGGCCATGCTGGTAATCCTAAGTTCCCAATCTATGAGGAAGAATTAGTTAAAAAGGCAAAAGAAAAAAACATACTTATTGAAATAAATAATAGTTCTTTTGTAAGATCAAGGATTGGAAGTGAAAAAACATGTGCCAAGATAGCTCTTCTATGTAAGGAGCATGGGGTAAAAATAATATTAAACAGCGATGCACATTCCTGTTTTCAAATAGGAGGATTCGATGCTGCGGTAAAAATACTGAAGAGCATAGATATGCCAGAGGAACTAATTATAAATAGAAGCAAGACAGAGTTATTAGACTTTTTAAAAAGTAAAGGAAAACATTTTTAGGTTCCACTTATAACTTAATATAAATATTTCTTTAGAGATAAATCTGTTGGTTTTCCCAAATTCAAGAGCAAAAAGAAAAATTGTCATAGTTTTACTACCAATAATCAAAATGATAAAGTATATTAAAGAAGAGTTTCCACAAGATGTAAAATATACTTTACCAGATGGTGGATTATTTATTTGGGTAGAACTTCCTTTACACATTGATGCTAGTGAGGTTTTTATGAAGGCCTTAGATAACAATGTGGCCTTTGTACCAGGAGAATCCTTCTTTCCAAATTATAAGTACAAAAATACATTTAGATTAAACTATTCTAATATGCCAGATGAAAAAATTATTGAGGGAATTAAGCGACTTGGTAAAGTACTTAAGTAAGTAATATATGATTAGATTCATATCAGTTACCTTATAGTATTCAGATATAACGAACACATTATGTATTTTTAAAGCGATGAAAATAATAGGAGTGGTTTGCAGTGAAAATTCCAATTTATCAGATCGATGCATTTACCAATGAACAATTTAAAGGGAATCCAGCAGCAGTGTGTCCACTAGAAAGATGGATTGATGATGATTTAATGCAGAAGATTGCTAAAGAAAACAACTTGTCGGAAACTGCTTTCTTTACAAAAAAAGATGATATATACGAATTAAGATGGTTTACTCCAGAAGAAGAGATAGATTTATGCGGACATGCTACCTTAGCAACTGCTTATGTTATATTTAAATATTTAGAAAAAGATTTAAGTAAGGTAATTTTCAATACGCAGAGTGGAATTTTAGAGGTATCTAAAAAAGGTTCCTTAATCACGATGATATTTCCGTCAAGAGAAGGTAAAAGCTGTGAAATACCAAAAGAACTAGTAATGGGATTAGGAAAGGAACCAAAGGAATTATATAGATCTAGAGACTATATGGCAGTATTTGAGAAAGAGGAAGATATAAAAAATCTTAAGCTAGATATTGAAGAATTAAAAAAGTTAGATGTATTTGGAATAATAGTAACTGCTAAAGGTAAGGAGGTAGATTTTGTTTCAAGGTACTTTGCTCCAAAATCAGGAATAAATGAAGATCCTGTAACAGGGTCAGCACATTGCACACTAGTTCCATATTGGAAGAAAACTTTGAAAAAAAATGAATTTGTAGCATATCAGTTATCTGATAGAGGAGGAAAGCTATACTGTACTGACTTAGGAGAAAGAGTAGAAATATCCGGTGAAGCTGTTTTATATTTAGAAGGATATATAAATTTGAATTTCAAATAGTGACAACATAATGCATAGTTAAAGCCTGTATCTAATTTTTGGGTACAGGTTCTTTTGTTGCTATAATAAGATTTAACTGTAAAATAGTTAGGTAATTATGTAAATTTAGTTTATATATTTATACTAAATACATATGGTAAAATATTAAATATAGCATAACAGATACTATAAAGTAAAAATCTGCATATATCATAAAAATATTAAGAGACTTAAAATGTGAAGCTATTGTTAAAGTTAAACATTTTATGATAGTATAATGAATTAAAAGGATTAGAGTATTTTAGTGATGATGTGTTTAATGATAAAATGTTAAAGCTTAAGAAACATTATAAAGCTGATTAAATTTTGTATCTTATTAAGCATGGCTTTATGGGAATAACTTCACAAAAAAATTTATTTGAATTTGAGGTGTTTTATGAAGAAAAAACTAAATGAAAGGTTTAAAACATGTTTTCTTGCATTTAAACTAAAAGTTAAAAAAATAAAAAATGACATTGGAGCATTATATTTAGCATATAAAAGACCTGATGTTCCCTTCTATGCTAAATTAGTTTCCATATTAGTAGTAGGATACGCTTTAAGTCCTATAGATTTTATACCGGATTTTATACCTGTTTTAGGATACCTTGATGATTTAATTTTAGTACCGCTTGGGATTTATTTTGCCATTAAACTAATACCAAGTGACATTATGAATGAATGTAGGCAACAATCAGAAAATATATTTAATGACGGTAAGCCTAAAAACTGGCTTGCGGCAGGTATTATAGTTTGTATTTGGATTATAATAATTGGTTACATTTTAATAAATATATTTTAATTTTTTATAGTTGATTAAAGTATTAGGCAACGGTTGTAATTTATGGATTATAAATATTAGTATTTGTATATTTATTAGAATTTGGTTAACAATCTCAGAATTATGTCAACTAAATCTTAAAGTAAACCAATACGAAAATGATTAAGAAGCTTTTTATCAATTCTAAGATTTAAGTTATAAGCATAAAATTAAATACCTCAATATTAAAAGCAGCAAAGAAAATTACTGTTGCACCAGATATTTTTATGTTTGATGGAAATGGTTATCTACATCATAACAATATGAGGATAGCTACACATGCTTCTTCCTTTTTAAACAAACCCACTATAGGAGTAGCGAAAAGTTATTTAAAAATAAATAATGTGGATTTTACTATGCCAGAAAATAAAGTAGCAGCATATACGGATATAGTTATTGGAGGAAGAGTGTAAGGAATATAACGATCTATGAAAGTGATCCGTTAGAAAAGAAAATGATGAATATAGATTAGTAAGATATGCAAATACTAATTTCGAATAACTTAAGGAGGTGCTATAATGGCATTATTATCAACAAAAGAATTAAATTATGTAAAAGATTTACTGTCCTTTGAGCTGCTCATAGCAAAGAAGTGCAAACAATATTCAGACCAGGAAGTGGATGCTCATTTTAAAGGTGTGTTTAATCAGGCAGGTCAGCTGCATCAGCAAAACTATCTTTCTCTGGTGGATTACCTAGCTCAGGTTAAGGATAGTCAGGGAGGGGTAAATCAGTAATGGATAATAGAAGCACAGTTACCAGTAAATTTGGAGTACAGAAAATAGGAAAAGGAAAATCTCCCGTTTTGCCTGAGAAGAAAGACCCCACAATAAATGTAAGAGATAGACTTAATGATGTGCTTATTGATGAGAAGCATATATTAAACAGCTACCTTACGAGTTTAAACGAAATTATAGACCAGCAGTTATTTGACATGATTAAGAAGAACATAGAAAATTGCAGACTGCTTCAGAGAAAAATGTTTGAGCAAATGTTTGATTTAGGTGAATACCAGGCTGATACTGCAACACCACAGCAAATAGAAGATGCAATGGATATGTTCAATAACTATAAGATACAACTTCCATACCCTCAAAACGAAGTAATGAAACATTAGCTTTAGAAGAATTTAAGAACTCATAAAAGAACTACATATCTAGAAGAACGCTGAATCTAAGGATGAGTTCATTAGAACGCCGAAGAACTACTTTAGTAGAAGCCTCGGCGTTTATTTTTTAAATAAGATATAAAACTCTTAAGTATTAGTTTTAGCAAATTAAATGATTTTTACCACAGTACCTACAGGAACTAGATTGAATACTTCAATCACATCTTTGTTGTACATGCGAACACAGCCATTGGATACATTTTTACCTATAGAACTAGGATCGTTAGTTCCATGAATCCCGTAATCTCCTCCAGGAGCATTCAATCCCATCCACCTTGCACCAAAGGGTCCCCCAGGATTTACAGCTTTATTTACAATTTTAAAAGTACCTTTAGGTGTTGGAGTTGATGGTTTACCCACTGCAACCTTGTAAGTCTTGAAAACCTTACTGTCTCTAAATAGTGTTAGACTACGATTGTTAACGTTAATAGTAATGCTGTAACTAACTCTGTAGTAGTTGGAATATTCATCAAAATATAAATATGGACATTTAAACATAATACTCTCCAGTAAAATTAATATATATTATAATATTAAACTTTATAGAATTGGGTGAATATAAAGTTGATCCATTGAAGAATAGAGGGTTATTTGCATATATATAGTATTTATAATTATAAAATAAATATTATTAATTTGTAAAAATAATTGATTAATATCCGTTCCCATTCCAAACACGAAGGTTAAGCTTCAAAGTGCCGATGGTACTGCTTTAATTTCAGTTAACAAATTATTCATAAATCCTATGCTTTGCATAGGGTTTTATAATTTTTAAGCATATATATAGATTAGTTTAAATATAGTAAAATGTGGGTAAACTCTGTACTTTTAAATTCAAACTTAGATATTAAGAAACATAAGAGAAAAATATCAGCAATTCTTTGTATAGTTCAATATTTAAATAAGCATTGTATTTAAGGGGGATAACTATGTTTTCTAGGAACTTAAAAAAGGCTAGGGATGCGTTTAAAAATAAAAACGTAGATGCAACAATCAAAGCTCATTCAAAGGATAAAGTTAGTGCTGTGGAAGGACATAATCAGGAGCAAGGAAAATATATTAAAAGTCTTGTTTACGGAGGATTAGATGGAATCATTACAACTTTTGCAGTAGCGGCAGGGGTAGCAGGAGCATCTCTTTCAGCAGGAATTATGCTGATTTTAGGTTTTGCACATTTAATTGCAGATGGTTTCTCTATGGCTATTGGAGATTATTTAAGTTCAAAAGCAGAAACCGAATATAAACAGGAGGAAAGACAAAGAGAAATTTGGGAAGTAGAACATTATCCCGAAGGAGAAAAGCAGGAACTAGTTGAAATATATATGGAAAAAGGAATTAGTGAAAAAGATGCAAAGACAATTACAGAGATTATTTCTAAATATAAGAAGGCATGGGTAGATATTATGGTTGTAGAAGAACTTCAAATAGTAGAGGAAAACGAGTCTGCAGTAGGTAATGCTCTTGTAACTTTCTTTTCTTTTCTTATATTTGGATTTATCCCATTAGTTGCCTATGTAGTATCAAAATTTATTCCTGGAATACAACAAGATACATTTATGATTACTTGTATTTTAACAGGAATAACTTTATTTATATTAGGGATGATTAAAGTAAAAATAACAGGAAAGAATTGGTTTATTTCTGGTTTGGAGATGCTAATTGTAGGTGGAATTACTGCTGCTGTAGCATATATAATCGGAGTTTTATTAGCAGGCTTAGCATAAGATAAACTTATCAAAAGATAAATTGAACCAAATCAACTAGGTATTTTTAGAAAAATTCTGCTTTATTAAGCCATACATCTAATTTTAATAGGTGTGTGGCTATTTAATTTATTTTCCTAAGAAGTTCATGATATAATTTAATAAATATAATATAAAACAACTATAAGATAATTGCTATTACTGCTATTTAAGCATTATATAATTAATTAGAGATTGTAGGTATGATATTTTATTTAGTAAGTTACGGGTATAATAACATTAAGAAATTAGTATTTTACTAGGAGAACTAAGATGAAGGATTTTTCTATTATTTTGAGAGTTATTTTATCTGGATTTTTTATAGGAGTAATAATTTCTATTCCGCTGGGACCAGCAGGCATAGAGTCAGTAAAAAAAACCTTATCTGATGGATATAAGAATGGTATAGTATTTATTTTGGGATCTTTAATGGCTGATTTGGTATATATGTTCTTATTGGATATAGGATTAGCGTCAATATTTATTAATCAAACAGAAAAAGAAAATTTATATTATTGGATTATTTCGGGATTAATATTGATAATAGCTAATTACTTTTTTAATAAAAGGAAAAAGCATGAGATAAAGAAGCGCACATATAATAATTCATATATAATATCTTACTTGTCAGGCTTTGTTCTTACATTTTTAAACCCAGCATCTATAACAGTATGGCTTACTTTAAGTGCTATATACATAGCATTTTTGGATACTATGACACATTCTTATTATTTTATTTTTTTATGGTCAGCTTGGCTTGGCATGGTGGCATGGTTTTTTATACTAAATTATTTAGCTGTAAAAGGATTTGAATTATTAAGGCCTTCTAAAAAAGAAAGAAAAAATCATATAATTACACGGACGTTAACAATTGTTACTGATAATTCAATGACTATTATGGGCGTAGGGTTTATTTTCTATGGAGTTTATAGGTATATGTTAAAATAATAAATTGTGTAAAAGTTTAACCGTATGGGGAAATCTCATACGGTTTTTTGCTACATTTATTATATAACGTAATTACAGTATATATAAATAAATCTTTTAAATATTACCTAGATTCACCCTATTAAGATACTTCTTAGCTGTTTCCTCTGCTTTGAACATAAAATTTACATCAGTAGGAGCCTTTTCTAGTTTGTATCTAGGAAAATACCTAGATAGGTGAAGAGGTATATCTTTATTTATAGAACTTAAAAATTTTGCTATAGATTCTATTTCATCCAAGCTATCATTTTCGTCAGTGACTAATAAAGTAGTTATTTCTATATGACATTTTTTTGCAGAAGTTTCAATGGTTTTAAGTACAGGATTAAGGCTTCCTCCGCAGATGTGATTATAATATTTGTTACTAAAGCTTTTTAAGTCAATATTCATGGCATCAACATAAGGAAGTAGCTCTTTTAATGGCTCTTCACTTATATATCCATTAGTTACAAGTACTACTGATGAATTTTCATCGGTTTCCTTTAAAAGTTTTGCTGAGTCGTACACATACTCATACCAGATACTGGGTTCATTATAAGTATAGGCAATACCTATGTTATCCTTTATTTTTAATATATTTTCAACCAGCTGTTCTTTAGATACAAACTGACTATTGGCTTTGAATTGAGAAATATTATAGTTTTGACAAAAACCACAGATGAAATTGCAGCCAAAGCTTCCTACCGATAAAATATTGGTTGAAGGTTTAAAGTAAAATAGTGGCTTTTTTTCTATGGGATCTAAACTAGCAGAAGTTATTTCGCCATAGTTTATAGTGAATAATTCACCATTTTCATGAGTTCTTACGTTACACTTACCAATATGGCCGTTCTCGATAACACAATTGTGGGGACATAAAAAACAATGTATTTTATCATTTAATTTTTCATAGAATTTAGCTTTTACCTTCATAAAATCATCAATCCTTTAAAGTTATATTTAAAATTTAAAAGTTAAATTTTATAGTAGTTGATATATTTATATGGTTTAGGTTTGCCTAGTTGTAATATTAAAATACACATCATTTAAATAATGAAAATTTACTTTTCAAACAAAATTCGGTTTACGTCATAAGAGCTGTTACTTCTAAGAAATTCATCTGTGAAACTCCTATATTTTTTTGAAAACTTTTCCAAAATAATTGGTACATGAAAATCCTACCTGCGTTGCAATGCTTTCAAGGTTCATATGCTATCTAATATTGCAAAAACAGGTGGTTCATTTCTATTGCCAATTGCAGCAATGTCCAATGTAGCACAAGGTGCGGCAACACTTGCAGTTTTATCTATTACTAAAGATATAAAAATAAAAAGCATTGCATCAGCAGCAGGTATTATTTCTATAAATATAGTTAATTTTAAATGTATACCTTTAAAGAAACTTCATTCAAGTTACCATGTAATAGAAGATGAAACAGGATATAAACTGACAGATGCACTTCAGGTTCACTTAATGAGGAATATATCAGAATGTAAAAAGTTCATACAAAATTATGTTGATAAAGTAATAGTATATAAAGACCACGTTGAAGTAATATTCAACGTGGTTTTTGACTTTTTGGAGAAAAGTAATCCATTGAGTATAATTAGTAACGATAAATTTTGTATTTTTATAAGGATTAAAGTAATATAGATGACAGAATAAGAGATTGATGGTATAATAAAGAAAATAATTAATTTTACAATAATAGGTATTTTAGGAATAAAGGAATATATAACCATAAACACACGAAGGAGAGTAATAGATATGAATAAAAAATATGATATTAGTCCAGATTTTGAAGAAGTAATTCGATTAGCAAGGGATACAGAAGAAGAGACATTAGAACTGTTTCAACAAATCAATATGCTTGGAAACTCTTTATTAAAAAAGAATGAAACTGATAATAAAGTTAAAATAACAAAGGAAAAAATAAAAAGTTTTGATGGAGAAGAAATTGAAATCCAAGTTTTTGAACCACATAATATAGAAGATAATGCACCTTGCTTAGTTTATTATCATGGTGGTGGATTTATTCTGAGAGTATTTGAATATCAAATAAGTTTTATTCGTGAATATTCTCTAAAGGTAGGATGTAAGGTTATTTTTGTAGATTATAGACTAGCTATGGATTATCCATTCCCAACAGCAGTAGAAGATTGCTATACTGCACTTAAGTGGATTTATGAAAATGCAAATAATTTAGGAATTGATACTAATAAAATTGCTGTTGGTGGAGATAGTGCAGGTGGTGCATTAGCGGCTGCAGTAACTCAAATGGTACGTGATAGAAAAGGTCCTACTATCTGTTTCCAAATGTTATGCTATCCTGTAACAGATAGTAGACAAATAACTGAATCAGCAAAAATGTTTGATGATACACCAGTTTGGGATTCTAATCTTAATGCATTGATGTGGGAATTCTATTTAAAAAATGGTGATAAGGGAATTAGAGAATATGCTTCACCAATGGAAGCAAAATCATTTAAAGATCTTCCACCAGCTTATGTAGAAGTTGCTGAATTCGATCCATTAAGAGATGAAGGAATAGCTTATGCAAATGCTCTGAGTGAAAATGATGTTGAAGTTAAACTTGTCCAAACAAAAAGAACTGTTCATGCTTATGATATGATTGCAGAAAGTAATATTACCAAAGAAAGTATAGCAAGAAGAATTAGTGTTTTAAAAGAAGCATTCAAAAATAAATAGTAATAATAAAAAGAATAAAATAGCAGTGGGTCTCACCCACCACGCTTCGCCTCCACCAATGAAACCCTCGACAGAAATGTCGAGGATTTTTTACCTTGTTAAATTTTATAGGATTATTAATAATGAAACATATTGTAATGACTAATCTTTATTTCATTTAAGAATTATAATTAATATTGCATTTTATGATTTATGTTTCCTTATACAAGCCATGTGGAGTGTCTAAAGGAGCAAAGATAATCTTATGTTATCAACAATCAAAATATGGAATATTGTAAAATCAATACGAATTTATTACATAATATCCTATGTTATGTTCATAAAGTTATAGTTTGTAAACACTAATTTGAAGTTATCTTCAACTTGGCTTTTGATTTTTTGAAGCAAAAAGAATATTTTAGTGTAATTACATAAGCTTTCAAGTAAATACTATATTGACTAATCAGTCATATCATTATAAGATAAAATTGGTGATAATTATTATGAATAAAGTAGAACAAATTTATGAAGCAGCAATTAAACTTTTCAATCAAAATGGCTTTGATAAGACACCAACCTCACAATTAGCAAAGGAGGCCGATGTTGCTGTAGGTACTCTTTTCCACTATTTTAAGACGAAAGAGGAGTTAATTAACAGTTTGTATCTAAAGTGTAAAGATTCTATGCTTGATAACATTCTTTCTGGAATCAATGAGGAAAAGACTTACCGAGGCAGGCTGAAACTTATCTATATAAATTTTATAAGATGGGGAGTGGAACATACAGAACAATATATGTTTTTTCAACAGTTTAGCAATTCAGTTTATATTCAGCAATCGACGCGAATAGAAGGAGAAAAAAAATTGGGGGTCTTAATGGATATTCTTGAAGAAGGAATAAAGCAAGAAATTATTCGAAAGGCTTCAGTAGAATATCTTCTTGAGATAACTTCTGCTATTTTTATGGCAAATATGGATTATTTCATTTTAAACAGAAACCAGATTTCCTTTGAGGCTTTCGTGGAAGAAACATTTGAGTTTATATGGAACTGTATAAAAAATTAATGATTTGAGTAGCCATATTGGTTACTCAAATCATTAATTTTTTAAAGTTTATAGATTGATTAGTCGGTTTAATTTCAATAATTATCATATTTAACAATAAATTGGAGGGATTGTATTATGGAAAAAGTCTATTTTAAATCTGTTGAATCCTATTTAAATACTGAGGAAATAAACCAAACTGCAGTAGATTTACTAAAGAAGCTAGTTGAAGAAAACAATATAAATTTTGAAATGTTTATACCGCTTAAGGTCCATTTTGGGGAAAAGGGTAATAAAACTTTTATAGAATCAAAAAAATTTAAGAGTATAATTGAATTTTTAAAAGAAAAAAACATAGAAAGTGCATTTATTGAAACTAATGTTCTTTATAAAGGGCAGAGAACTACCGCTACGACTCATAAGAAACTTGCTGTTGAACATGGTTTTACAATGCTTCCGATAATAATTGCAGATGGCGAGTATGGTGAGGAATACGAAGAAGTAGAGATAAAAAAGAAGCATTTCAATAAATGTAAGATAGGAAAAGAAATTGCAAAACAAAAGCAGATTATAGTGTTGAGCCATTTTAAAGGTCATGCATTAGCAGGTTTTGGAGGCGCAATAAAACAACTGGCTATGGGGTGTGCTTCAAGAGGGGGGAAACTTGCTCAACATGCAAATTCTATACCCAAAATTAATTATTTAAAATGCAAAGCTTGTGGAGTTTGTTCTTTGAGGTGTCCTGAAAATGCTATTACTTTAAATAGAAAGGCAAAAATTGATAAAGATAAATGCGTTGGTTGCGCTTCATGTATGGCTATATGCCCACATCAAGCGATTTCAAACAGTTGGTTAGCCTCACTATCAAAAGCTTTTAATGAAAGGCTTGCAGAATATGCCTATGCAGCTCACAATGGCAAAAGTAATATTTATATAACTTTTGCTTTTAATATAACAAAACATTGTGACTGTGAAGGACATAGTATGAAACCTATAGTAAAAGATTTAGGCGTATTTGCCTCCACAGATCCTGTTGCTTTAGATCAAGCGTGTTTAGATATGCTTGATAAGGTGAATGGTAGAACTGTTTTTGGCAGAGGAAGATATACTCTTGAATATGCAGAGAAAATAGGGTTAGGTAGTAGAAAATATGAGATGATTGAAATTATATAACAATAAATCTATAACAGGGATAAGTATTAATGAAGTAAAAAAATCCGAAAGAAAGTAATAAAATAGAGTATTTCATCAAACATGTCTCATCTTTACCAGTGAAAACTAAGACTGTACCGTAAAAAGTACAGTCTTTCAACTATATTTTCATCATTTTAAAAAATAAGCAGTGGTAAGTAGCTTTCACTTTATTATTTTCTCTGAAATTTTTATTATAAAGATCAATTACTTTCTTCATAAAAGTTGGTGGAGTACGCCTACCGTCCTTATTACTATTATTGGCACCTATTTTCTTAATAGAATAGAAAAAATCTTTACAATCATTAAAATACTCGTATTCAAATACTTCTTTACTTTGTACTAAAACATAATTATCACTATTTTCAGTTTTTACAGTATTTTTACATATTGTATGCAATTCATTCAAGCTAGAAAAAGGTTGTCCAGGAGATATAGATTCCTTTATAGACATTTCTTGGCTTGCTTTTTCAAAACATTCATTTAATTCATTAAAGGTATAGTCGCCAAAGGTGGAAAAGCAAAGCATACCACCTGGATTTAATAATTTATATAATTTTTTCAAGGTAGCTGTCATATGGTTAAACCATTGAAAGGTGGCATTAGAAATAATAATATCATAAGTATTGATAATATTCATTTCTTCTATATCTTCACAAATAAAATCTACAGACTCACTTTTAAATCTAGACTTGGCTTCAAGTATCATCCCAGGTGCAATATCAACAGCGGTTATATGTGCATGAGGAAAAATATCAATTAATGCTCCAGTTAAGTAACCTGTTCCACAACCAACCTCTAGAATATTTATAATTTTAAGTGTATCTTTATTGCTCTGCTGCATAAACTCTATTAAAATATCTCTCATATTTTTTTGTACATGAGCATATTCATTATAATTTGAAGCATTCTTACTAAAGTGAAGTTTTACTTGTTGTTTATCAATCATATATACATACCTTCCTTTATTAGTCTATCAACTTAATGCTGCTTTTGTTTTGTCAAGGAATTAATTAAGCAGACATATAAAACCCGTAAATTTGATGTGATTTAATACTCCTTGAACACTAGGCTAAAGAGGAGTTCTTATAAAGTTTGGATTATTAAATCAGATAGTCATAGGATAAAGTGAGATATAGCGTTGTAACAATCACTAGGACTTGTAAAAAACGGAATGTGTCCGGCCTTTCTTATTATTTCTAAATGACAATGACTTACTCTATTTTTTATATATACAGCGGCTTCTAAAGGACATATACTATCTTCTTCACCATGAATTATTAATAAAGGTATATTTATGTGTGGTAATTTACTTCTCAAATCTTTTTCTATTAAATAATCTAGTCCTAATATTAAAGAATCTACGGATTGATCATCAATGTTATCTTTTATCATCTGTAGGAATTGGATATCATATTTCTTTTGCTTTTCTGCTTTTGAAAACATAGCACTATTAAAATTGAATAAGGTTTCTTTAGGATTTCTATTAAGCTGAAACTTCATTCTTTCTACAATTCTTTTATTCCATCCTATATTGTATTCATCTTCTTTATGTTGAACAAAACAGCTTGTACCTCCGATTAAAATTAAGTTATTAACATTCCAACAGGTATCCAGCACAATGTCTTGAGCAACTAATGATCCTAAAGACCATCCCAACAAAGAAAAAGAGGTAAGATGTTTTTGTTCTATAACTGCTAATACTCTTTGTTTAAATTCATCTATTGAATGAATAGTATCCCATTCAACAAATACTAATTCAAAGTCCTTTGATAAAAATTCACTGATTTTTTCAAAAACAAAACCTTTCATTCCCCAACCAGGCAGCATAACCAAATATGGTTTATTCATGTTAACTATCATTCCTTTCGCTGTGCTCAAGGCACAAAATTAATGGAAGAGTAATTAAATGCTTAATTTTTTTCTAATACAATTCATTTTTATTAGCGCTTCTTCTAAATCTTGCTCTGTATGTGTAGCCATTAAAGAAACTCTTAAGCGACTTGTGCCTTCAGGTACAGAAGGAGGGCGAATAGCTGGTATATATATACCTTCCTCCAATAAGCTTTTACTAAATTCAACAGCTTTGTCTGCTTCACCAACCATAATAGGAATAATCGGAATTTCTGTTTTCATTACATCAAACCCTGCTATTTTAAGTTCCTTTTGAAACCAGTTGGACATTTTTAATAAGTTAGCTCTTCTTTCATGATCTTCTTCAATAATTTCTAAAGCCTTAATAGAAACTGCAATGGTACTAGGAGACAGAGCTGTAGAATAAATAAAGCTTCTTGCATAGTTTTTTAAGTAATTAATTAAATCTTTTTTACCAGCTACATATCCTCCTTCTGAAGCAACAGCTTTGCTTAGTGTTCCCATCATAATATCAATTTCGTTATGCAAACCAAAATATGAGGCTGTGCCTGAGCCATTCTTACCTATAACACCTGTAGCATGAGCATCATCCACCATTGTCATCATATTATGTTCCTTTGCGATTTTTACAATGTCTGGCAGTGGAGCTATATCTCCATCCATACTAAATACACCATCTGTTACAATCAAATTGTTACTTCCCTTATACTTATTTATTTTGTTTAACAAATCATTCATATCACAGTGCTTGTATCTAATAAGCTTTGCACCACTTAAGCGGCAGCCATCAATAATGCTAGCATGATTCAATCTATCACAAAAAATTACCCAGCTTTTATCACATAAGGCTGTAATAGTACCTACATTAGCCATATATCCTGTATTAAAAATTAAACTTGCTTCAGTACCTTTAAAAGTTGCAATTTTTTCCTCTAAAGCTTTATGTATATTATAACTTCCAGTAGTTAATCTAGAACCACCTGATCCAACACCAAATATATTGATGGCATCAATGGCAGCTTTTTTTAACCTAGAATCATCACAAAGACCTAAATAGTTATTTGAACCTAAAAGTATGAAATCTTTTCCTTGAATTTTAACCCTAGGAGATTGTGATGTTTCAATGTATCTAAGTTCTCTATATAATCCTTTTTCTTTAATTTTTTTTAGTTTTTCTACTATATAGTTCATAATTTAACTCTCCTATAAATCAAATATATAATTTGTAATATTTTAGATATCCACACCTGAAATTTAAATCATACCACCGGATATGTCATCATGCTTTGTCGCATTAAATATTTTTAATTAATCTAGATTTCCAATTTGAGAAAAATTTTTCCTATTGAATCTTTTTATCACGCCTATTTTAAAAGATAAACTAATATTGAGGAATTGTCAACTTAAAAAAAACAGTTGGTTGACAAATGAAAAATATGTGTATAAAATATACAGCATATGAATAAAGTGAAACTAGAATCAGATGGGATTTTGATCCAACCTGATTCTTAGTTGAACTAATCCAGGGACGTAGCCGCTCTTTACTCCCACTTTGGAGAAGATGGAAGTATTAGAGCGGGTAGTCATTGGATAAATTCAAATTTAAATCAGATAGATGTATTAAAGTGGGTAGTTATTAGATAAATGGGGTGATATTTTGAGTAATGGATTATTTGTAATTGGAACGGATACTGATGTAGGAAAAACCTTTGTAACCGCAGGAATTACATATGTTTTAAGAAAAAATAATTATAATGCCTGCAGCTTTAAGCCAGTGCAAAGTGGGGGAATATTAAGAGATGAAAAATTACTACCTGGTGATGTTGAATTTGTAAAAAATGTAACCCAAATAAATGAGAATTATGGGGTAATGAATTCATATTGTTTTAAAGCAGCCGTTTCTCCACACTTAGCAGCTGAGATGGAGAATATTAGTATAAGTAAGAATAAAATTTTAGAAGACTATAAGAAGCTGAAAGAAAAATATGATTATGTAGTAGTAGAAGGAGCAGGTGGGACTATAGTCCCTTTAATAAGAAATAAGTATTATATTTATGATCTTATTAAAGATTTAGATATTCCTGTGGTTATTGTAGCTGGTTCTGGTATTGGTACTATTAATCATACTGCTCTAACAGTAAATTTTATAAAGAGTAAAGGAATAGAAATAAAAGGCTTAATTATAAATGGACATAATAATAGTTTTTATGAGGATGATAACATTGAAGTTATTAGGAATATAACAGGTTTGGAAATTGTTTCTGTGATAAATAAGGTAAATACAAGCCTGAATGGAGACCTTATATTAAATGTAAAAAATGAGTATGAAAAAAGTTTGAAAATAGAAAAAATTTTAGATTTATTTTAATATAGAATTTTAAAGAGTAGGTAAAAGACAATTGCAGGATAGTAGTATAAAATTCTGCAAGGGACTAAAGAGTAAGTAATGTTAGGGGAGATCAATGATGAGTGATATGAAACACTTTCAAGAAAAAGATTTAAAACATATTTGGCATCCTTGCTCACAGATGAAGGATTATGAAACATTTCCTCCTATAGTTATAAAAAAAGGACAGGGAGTTTTTCTTGAGGATATAGATGGTAAAAAATATCTGGATGCAGTATCATCCTGGTGGGTAAATTTATTTGGACATTCAAATAAGAGGATAAATGAAGCATTATATAAACAAGCTAATAAATTGGAACATGTAATTTTTGCGAATTTTACACATGAAGCTGCAATAGAGCTTGCTGAAAGGATAATAAAAGTAGCACCTAGAGGATTAAGTAAAATATTTTTTGGAGACAACGGCTCTTCAGCTGTAGAAATTGCACTAAAAATGAGCTTTCAATATCATCAACAAATTGGTAAGATAAAAAAAACAAAATTTGTAGCACTTTCAGATGCATATCATGGAGAGACACTAGGAGCACTTTCAGTTGGAGGAGTAGATTTATTTAGTAAAATATATAAACCACTACTTTTAGATGTTATAAGAGCAGATGGTCCAGACTGTTTTAGGTGTAAATATAATTCAGATAGATATAACTGTAATGCAGAGTGCTTTGAAGCCATTGAAAAAGTAATAGAAGAAAAACATGAAGAAATTACAGCTGTTATCATAGAGCCTATGGTTCAGGGTGCGGCAGGGATGAAAATTTATTCCCCAGAGTACCTTAAAAAATTAAGAAAGCTTTGTGATGAGTATGATATAAACTTAATTGCAGATGAAATAGCTGTTGGATTTGGAAGAACCGGAGAAATGTTTGCTTGTAATCACGCCAAAATTTCTCCAGACATAATGTGTGTTTCAAAGGGCTTAACAGCAGGGTATATGCCATTATCTTTAGTATTAACAACGGATAAAATTTATAATGTGTTTTATGATGAATATTCTACAATGAAAGCCTTTTTACATAGTCACAGTTATTCAGGTAATGCCCTTGGCTGTGCAGTAGCAGTGGAAACTTTAAAAATTTTTGAAGAAGAAAATATACTTGAGAAAAATAAGAGAAAATCCAGCATTATAAGAGAAAAGCTAGAAGAGAGTTTTAAGAATATTCCTTATGTTGGTGAATATAGACAAATTGGTATGATAGGTGCCATAGAATTAGTTAGAGACAAGAAAACAAAAGAGGCATTTCATTGGAAAGAAAGAGTAGGATACGAAATTTATAAAATAGCTTTATCAAAAGGCGTACTGTTAAGACCCCTTGGTAATATAATTTATTTTATGCCGCCTTATGTAATAAATGAGCAACAGATAGATTATATGATTAATACTGCAAGAGATTCTATTTTAGAATATTTTAATTATAATCACAAATAATGTTAACTTACATAAGATGTACTGGGCTAGTTAATAATCTTACGCTTTACCACCTCAAATTATAAGTTAGAGCAATCTTTAATGGTTGCTCTTTTTATCAATTAATACAGTTTCTTTAATCTTTATAGACTATTAGAATAGATAAATTATAAAGTTTTAGTGTAAAACAACGAAGATTATATGAAATGGCATAAATTTGTACTTTATACTAAGTAGGGAAGTGGTTAAAATAAATGGCGAAGAAATAATAAAATATCTTGATGAAACTAATCAGTTATCAGTATTAAATCCAGGGATTGTTGACATAATTACAATGATTAATAGTTCAGATACTCTTGATGTAGATACTCTTGCAGACAAAATTAGTAAATGTGGAAATCTAAGTGAAGCTTTACTCATCAATATAAACTCAGGATACTTTGCAAGGTCTAGAAATATAGGTTCTCTAAAAGATGCAATAGTATTATTAGGCCTAGAAACTGTTGAGAGGTTGATTTTGGCGTATTTAGCAAAGGCTTTATTACCAGATAACAAAGGAAAGGCTGCTAAGCTGAGCAGAGAAAAATATTGGAAGCATTGTTTAGCAACATCAATATCAGCAAGTATGCTTGCAGATAAATTGGAGATAGAAGATAAATATCGATTTTTTGCATATGGATTAATTCATGATGTAGGTATTCCTATACTTGATATATACTTACCTGATATAATTGATCAGGTTGTGAATTTACAACACAAAGGATTACATCAAATAATTGCAGAAAGACAAGTTATGAACGGTTTTACTCATTCTCATATTGGAGCTTGGATAAGTGAAAGATGGAAATTACCTAATGATATAAGAGCTATAGTAGAATATCATCATATACCACTTCAGGCAAAAGAATATTTAACTGAGGTAAGAATTTTAAGTGTAGCTGATTCAATAAGTACGCTTTATTATGAAAGATTACTGAGTCTTAATACTAAGTATGTAATTAATGAGAAAGTATTTAATCTTTTAGGCATTACCATGCAAGATATAGAAGATATTAGTGCAGAGTTACCTAGTAAAGTTGAAGAGGCAAAAAAATTATTTAATTTCACAATGTTTAATATTGATAATTTATAAGCTAGAGTTGACACTATAGTTGCATTGCACTGTATTTCACCTCTAATTTATATTGGAATTTTATTATAGCAAAAGAGCCTGTATCTAAATTGATGCAGGCTTTAGTTATGTTACAAAAATATATATTTTATGCTATTTTCATCTTCAGAGTTAGGACTAGATTAATAAATGCTATGAAAGCTGCAACAATAAAAACGTATTTATAATTTTAAAAGTGTCGAATGAAATTTGAAGGAATTTATAAATAAATATTGAAATATATTATAAAAAGTCTAACTGAGGAGAAAAAACATATTGGAGGTAAAATATGAAAGAATATATGAAGCTTACAAAAAAAGATTTGGAGTTGGAATTAGGAGAAATGCCTGAATTTCATACTACAGAGAATATAGAGTGTTATGATCTAGTAATAGGTCAGAAAAGAGCTGTTGAATCCATAGAGCTTGGATTAAATATGGATAGTAAGGAATATAATATTTTTATAACTGGTAAAACTGGTACAGGAAAAACCGGATATATTGTAAGGAAAATAGAAGAATATGCAAAAAAGATGCCTACACCACAAGACTGGTGTTATGTATATAATTTTGAAAAGCCTAATAATCCAATGGCAATTTCTCTAAACACTGGTGAAGCTAATAAATTTAAAGAAGATATGAACTTATTTATTAAACATATTATGAAGGAAGTGCCTGTTTATTTTAATTCTGAAAATTATGAAAGTGAGAAAAATAACATAATTGATAAACATGAAAAACTTCTTTTAAATTTATCTAGAGATTTAACTATGGAATCTAAAAAAAGAGGGTTTGACGTAAAAAAAACCCCAACTGGAGAATTTGTATTTATTGCTGAAAAAGATGATAAAGATTTAACAGAAGACGAGAGAAAAGCTATGGAAGTTTCAATGAGTGAACTTAGAAACATATCTTCAGACATTTTTAAGCAGAATAGGCAGCTTGAAAAGGCGTTAGAAGCAGAATTAAAGCATTTGGATGATAAAATTGCTGAAAATATAATTTCAGCAAAAATAGAAAATTTAATAAATAACTATGGATGCTGTGAAAAAGTTATTAAATATTTATATTCCGTAAAAAAGGATATTGTTGAAAATATATCATATTTTTTTGAAGATGATGACAATAGTAAAGAAATTAAAGATGTAAAAACATCATTTTTTAGAAGGTATAAGGTTAATGTTTTAGTAAGTAATATTGAAAATGTGGGTGCACCTGTTATATTTGCAGATTCATCACTGCAGGGACAAATCTTTGGTAACATTGAATATGAAAACAAGAATGGAAATCTTATTACTGATTTTACATTAATAAAACCAGGTTATTTGCATAAGGCTAATGGAGGGTACATTATAATTAAGGCTGGACAACTATTAAATCAGCCTTCTTCTTGGGAACTTTTAAAAAAGTGTATAAACTTAGAAAATATATCCATTAATAATTCAAAATATAATATTGATGTACTTCCTATCTCTACATTAAGTCCAGAAGAGATACCTTTAAAAGTTAAGGTTATATTGCTGGGAAGCCAATATACATACTCATTGCTTTTGCAGAATGATTTGGAGTTTGAAAAGATATTTAATATAAAAGCAGAGTTTGATAGCGAAATAGAAAAAGATAATGATACTACAGCTAATATTGTAGGTTTACTTAGCTCTTATATAAATAAAAATAAACTGAAGCATATCAATAGGGAAGGTGTTAAAAAGCTGCTGCAGTTTTCCTCTAGACTTGCAGAAAATAGAAACTATTTTTCTTCCTCTATGGGTAGTTTGTTTAAAATAGTTGATATTGCAAATTATTATGCAAAAAAAGACAACAGTGAAATTATTGAAGCTAAACATATTTCTGCAGCATTAAGGGAACAAGAGTCTATGCACGGACTTGTTAGAAATAAGATTCTTGATATGTATAGAAAGAAAAAATATATAGTTGATTTACATGAAACTAGAATGGGACAAATTAATGGTCTTTCTGTTATAAATTATGGAGATTGCATAATGGGGCAACAGCATAGAATAACTGTTTCGACCTTTGCCGGAAGAAACGGTATAATTAACATTGAGAGAGAAGCAGATATGAGCGGAAGTATCCATAGTAAAGGTGTAATGATTTTGGCAGGGTTTGTAGGTGAACTTGTAGGAAGAGATATTCCAATATCCTTTAATGCTAACATTGTATTTGAACAACTTTATTCAGGAATAGAGGGAGATAGCGCATCTGCGGCAGAACTTCTTGCATTGTTGTCAAGTCTATCAGAAATCCCAATAAAACAAAGTCTGGCAATAACTGGATCAGTTAACCAAAAGGGAGAAATACAACCTATAGGAGGAGTTAATCATAAAATAGAAGGATTCTTTGATGTTTGTTCATTATATGGTCTTGATGGCACACATGGTGTTATAATTCCAAATACAAATGTAGATGATCTTGTATTGAAGGAAGAGGTATTAGATGCAGTAGAAAAGGGAAAGTTCCACATATATTCAGTTGCAAATATTCGTCATTGTATTGAAATATTGTTTCATGATGACTATATAAATAATTATAACAGTGAAGCAAAAAAAGATATATTAGAATATGTAAAAGAAAAAATGATGAAAAATCTCGTAGAGTACAATAATATTTTAAAGGAATCTAATGTTAACTAGTGTTTTAATATAATATAAAACTTATAAAAGATAAGAGTGATGATTAAAAATATCATTACTCTTATTTTTTAGCCTAAAATTCACTTAAAAAACTTAATACGATCTTCTAATGGCTTAAACTCTTTAGGACCAGGTTCCGCAGTTGGTTTTCCAAATGGTAGTTCAGCAATGAGCTTCCATTTGCTTGGAATCTCCCATTTTTGTTTTACTTCTTCATCAATAAGTGGATTATAGTGTTGTAAAGATGCACCCAATCCCTCTGCTTCCAAGGCAGTCCACACAACGAATTGTAACATACCTGAGGAGTGTTGTGACCAAACTGGAAAGTTATCTTTATATAATGGAAAATTATTTTGAAGTTCTTCAATTACACTTTGATCCTCAAAGAATAAAACAGTTCCATAACCATTTCGGAATGAATTAATCTTATCTTCTGTTGATTGGAATTGATCTTCTTTAACAATTTTTCTTAAGGTTTCTTTTGTAATATCCCATAACTCATTATGTTGTTCACCTAATAGGACTACAACCCTTGCACTTTGAGAGTTAAAGGATGAAGGTGTATATTTCACAGAAGAATTAATAATTTCTTGGATTCTTTCATCTGGTATCACAGTCTCTTTACTAATTCCATATATTGAACGCCTTTGTTCTAAAGCAGTAAAAAAATTTTTTGACATAATATATCACCTCAATTTCTAAAGTTTTCTAATTTAAATATAACCTAATACTGTTATGGAAGACAATATTAAATTACATAATTTTATGAATATTATTTTTGTGAATCCATTTTGTATTTTAACTTTAAATCACATTATGCTTTTCTTTGAATATTATAAACTATATTACTTAAAGATAGTGTCTCCTTTATTGTTTACTTAAAAAAGGATAATATTCAGTATTGAATAATTACTTATCATTTAGTATAATAATTAAAAATAAATAAATTGATAAAAATGTTGAAATGGAGAGTACACTTAGAAAAGCCTCAAAGAGAGTCGGTTAAAGGTGAGAGTCCGATAGTATATTTAAGTGGAAAGCAGCCATGGAATTTCTTATTGAGAAATGAGTATTAAATTTTTAGTATTCACACTAGAGACAGACGTGTCCTCACGTTATAGAGGATTGGGATATTAATATTCCAGTAAAGAGAGTGTCAAAAAGACACTAATTAGGGTGGTACCGCGAGTAACTTCTTCGTCCCTTTCAGGGATGAAGAAGTTTTATTTTTATATTTTTTCTAGTTTTTATCATACAAATTATGAAGGGGGCTTTAATTTATGGAAGAAATACTAGAAATCTTAGAAAAAAATAGCAGAGTTACTGATGATGAGATTGCAGTAATGACAGGAAAGACTGTTGAAGAAGTAAGAGAAGCTATAAAAAAATATGAGGAACAAAATATAATTGTAGGATATTCTGCTCTAATTAACTGGGAGAGTACCAATAGAGAAACTGTTACAGCTTTAATTGAAGTAAAAGTTACACCACAAAGAGGAGAAGGTTTTGATAAGGTTGCAGAAAGAATTTATAAATTTCCAGAAGTAAAAGCCTGTTATCTTATGTCTGGTGGGTTTGACCTTACTGTGATTATTGAGGGTAAAACTATGAAAGAGGTAGCTCTTTTCGTAGCGGAAAAACTTGCTGTACAGGAGTATGTGCTTAGTACTGCAACTCATTTTGTATTAAAGAAATATAAAGATAAAGGAACCATTTTTGAAGAAAAACCAAAAGATGACAGGGAGGCTATCTTTATATGATAATGGAAAATATGATCATACCTAATGTAAAGAATATGCCTCCATCAGGCATAAGAAAGTATTTCGATATTGTTAACGAAATGCAGGGGGTAATTTCCTTAGGGGTTGGAGAACCGGATTTTCTTACCCCTTGGAATATATCAGAAGCAGGTATATATTCTCTAGAAAAAGGACATACACATTATTCTTCTAATGCAGGTTTTATTGAATTAAGAGAAGAAATATGTAAGTACTTAGATAGAAAATATAATCTTAAGTATAATGCTACAAATGAAGTAATAGTTACAGTGGGAGGAAGCGAAGGTATTGATATTGCCTTAAGAGCTTTAGTTGGACCAGGGGATGAGGTTATAATACCTGAACCAAGTTTTGTAGCGTATAAGGGATGTACTGGCTTTACAGGAGCTTCAGCTAAAATTATAAATCTTAGAGCTGAAGATGAGTTTAAGTTAACTCCAGAGCTGCTAGAAGAAGCAATTACACCTAAAACAAAGGTTGTTATAATACCTTTTCCTAATAATCCTACAGGAGCAATCATGACCAGAGAGGAATTAGAACCTATTGTTAAGGTTCTTAAGGATAAAGATATTATAGTTATATCAGATGAAATCTATTCTGAGTTAACTTACGGGGAAAAGCATGTATCTATAGCAAGTTTTCCAGAAATGAAGGATAAGACTTTAGTTATTAATGGTTTTTCAAAGGCTTTTGCAATGACAGGTTGGAGACTGGGGTATATTTGTGGTCATCCCGTGCTTATAGAAGCTATGAAAAAGATTCATCAGTATGCCATTATGTGTTCACCTACTACATCTCAATTTGCAGCCATTGAGGCTCTAAAAAATGGTAATGATCATGTGGCTGAAATGGTTAGAGAGTATAATAGAAGAAGACGTGTAATGGTAAGTGCTTTTAAAAATATGGGACTAGATTGCTTTGAACCTTTAGGGGCTTTCTATGTTTTTCCATGCATTAAATCTACAGGTATGAGCTCAGATGAGTTTTGTGAAGAGCTTCTCAGATCAGAAAAAGTTCTAGTAGTACCTGGGAATGCCTTTGGACAGTGTGGAGAGGGTTTTGTGAGAGCTTGTTATGCATCTTCAATGGAAAATATAAAGGAAGCTATGGTTAGAATTGAAAGATTTATCGAAACAAAAGTGAAAAAATAAGTTTATAGCTATAATCTTATTTTGTGCACATAATTAGAGAGAACCTCATAATATATCTTTACAAGCAAGATATATTATGAGGTTTTTTATGTGGAATACAATGCATCTATTTAATTTTGTAAAGAGTTATTTACCTCATGGCGCAGAGCTTGTATATGTATTATTTTAAAACACCACTATAATTTAGCACATATCTTATATTAAAATAAGTGAGGTGTAAAATATGGTAAAAATGAATAGTACTATATTTGGGGTTGAAAGTAAAGAGAATAATATAGAAGATATATTAAAGCAAATATGTGATCTTGTTAACTTTGATATAGGGCTGGTTTTGATGTTTGATAACAATAATAAAATAGCTAGAATTATAATTCCATATGTAAGACATAACATTGATACAACTACTATAAGAATTATTTTTAATGATAAGAGTTATATTGATGTAATAGGAAAAGTTGATAATGTTTTAAAAATTGCTTCAAATATGTATTGTACCTTCAAGTATATTAATCTACTTGAAAGTACAAGAGACAAAATATTTGCACAAATATTTAAGAGACAGAGAGAGTTAAAAAAAATATAAATAAATTCTGACTATATTAAAATTTTATTATATCAATAAAAGAGCCTGTATATTTTAGGATGCAGGCTTTAATTATGTTTTTCTACTGGAACCTAATATCTACATGTATAACTCCTTTGAATTTTACATGGGGGCATAAAATAGGTGAATTTAAATAATAAGTAACTATTTATCAAAAAAATATAGGTTAAATTGAAAAAGTGTTAAAATTATATAAAATTTCATGTTATAATATTCTCAATAGTTCTTATTTATGAGAAAATAAACTCAAAAGAGAAATAATATCAATTGAAAAAATAACGCTTTAAAGTAATCTAATACTTCTAGATATATAGCATAACACATATAAAACCTATTTTGTGTGACAGTGTTTACAAAGGTAGATAATATTAAATTAATAATTAGCATATATTAACTTGTAGGAGCAAAATCAGCTGAAAATAACATAAAATATGTTCAATCATAAGGGGGATTATATGATAAAAAAGAGAAACAAATACATCAATATTGCCACTAGAATTCTTTTTATGGTTATAGGTGCAACCCTAGCATCTATTGCCTTAGAAATATTTTTAGTTCCTAATAACATTGTTGATGGCGGAGTAGTTGGTATTTCAATCATGACAAGTCATCTAACAAAAGTTCCACTTGGAGTATTTACATTTATATTTAACTTACCATTTTTTATATTGGGTTATAAACAAATTGGAAAAACCTTTACTATATCAACTTTATTCTCCGTTGCATGCTTATCTATAGGTGTAACTATTTTTCATCCAATACCAGGTATAACTCATGATGTTTTTTTAGCATCAATTTTTGGAGGGGTTATAATGGGAATTGGAGTTGGCTTAATAATACGAAATGGTGGTTCTTTAGATGGAACTGAAATTGTTGCTATAATATTAGATAAAAGAATAAGTTTTTCTATTGGCGAAATCGTAATGTTTTTTAATTTATTTATCTTAGGGACTTCTGGATTAATATTTGGCTGGGACAAAGCCATGTATTCACTTATTGCTTATTTCATTGCCTTCAAGGTTATTGATGTAGTGGTGGAAGGATTAGATGAATCAAAAGCAGTAACCATTATATCTGAGTGTCATGAAGATATTACAGAGGCAATAATGGCAAGGCTTGGAAGAGGAGTAACTTTGCTGGATGGAAAAGGAGCATATAAAGGTATAGCTACTAATGTAATATATGTTGTGGTATCTAGACTTGAAATAGCAAAACTAAAATTAATAGTTCATGGATTTGATGAAGATGCTTTAATAACCATAGGAAATGTTGAAGTATTGGGTAGGAGATATAAGAAAAAGGCTATTCATTAATAAGCAAATAATTAATAAAAATTTAAGAAGAAACTCTATTTGGTTAAGTAAAATTTGTAACTAAATAGGGTTTTTATTTATTAAAATAACTATTTTTAAAAGTGGAAGTATAAATTTACCATTACTTTTGGACTTGAGAATAGACTCTGTTTTAAAATTTCACAGTGGTAAAAGAAAAAATATCGTTAACAACTGTAAAAAAATAGCTTGTTTTGTTATAATGGTAACAAAATAAAAAATATATAAAGCGAGGATTATATCTATGAAGAAAATACTTACATTTATTTTTATTATGATGCTAATGTTTAATACTATGTCATCATCATGTAAAGCTGATAATAACATTGAAGAAAAATATGTTGACTACAAAGGTGTAAAAATATACACCGAAGCCTATAATTATTCCTCAAAAGAAAAGGAAGCAATTATATTTTTACATGGGTTAGGTGGGAATCATACCCATGGTAAGTTTTTGTATGATGAAAGTAATCCTTATATGACAATAACTTTAGATTATTTGGATCATGGAAATAGTGGACATGTACCTTCTATATCCTGGAATACTCATGTAGACTCAATAAAGGCTGTATTGGATGCATATGGTATAAAAAAAGCCTATGTTGTTGGACATTCCTTTGGAGCGGATACTGCTATGATGTTTGCTAACAAATATCCTAATATGGTAAAGGATGTTGTACTGCTTGATAGAGCTTACTATAACTATTCGTCTTTTGAACAGTTTAATGTTACAAAGAATATCTTTAATATTCTAGAGTATGGACCAGAAGCTGGTTTATCAAAAGAGGAATTTGGTAAGTTTTTTGATATGAGTTGGGATAACGATATTACAAAAACATGGGATATTAAAAAGGATGTACTGTTATTAGGTGGAAATGCAGAGAAAGCCTTCAAAGGCAATCCTTCTTTAGCAGGAATTATTAGTATGATTAAACAGAATCCACAGGATTTTGGCATTAATACTGATGACGCTAATTTGTTGCCTAACCTTACTGAAGATAATGTATCAGATTTAGTTAACTTTTTAAACATGAAAGTTGAAGATTTTAGCAGCGTTAATAAAAGATTCAGCGTAATACAGACACCTTTTGCCCACGGTGAGATGGTACGTGACTCAGAAGCAATGAGCTTTATGAGAGATCATGTTATTAAATATTTAAAAAATAGAAATAAATAAATACACAAATTTTAATACTGTGATTGTAATGAAATTTAAATAAAAATTATAATTTTACATAAACTATAACGTATATCGTCATAAGAAGAGGGTGTATTTATGCGAGTTCGTTTAGGATATGTAGCTATTGCTTTAAATTTGCCTAAAGTCACTTCATCAAGTACAGTAACTTATACTACATATGAAAAGCAAGGTTCCGAAGAAAAGAAACTTAATAAACTGAAACAAGTAACTCTATCAAACTTAGATGACTTATATAAGATTCTTCAATATAATGTAGAAAACAATATACATTTTTATAGAATTACATCTGCATTAGTACCTTTAGCAACACATCCAAATGTAGGTGATTGGAACTATAGAAATATCTTTAAAGTGGATTTTAAAAGGATAGGTGACTTTATTAAACAACATAATATGAGAGTTGATACACATCCAGATGAATTTAATGTTATAAATAGCATAAAAGAAGAGGTAGTTAAAAATACGAAAAGGAATTTATGGTATCACGTAAATTTCTTTGAGGATATAGATTATCACATTGGAAGAATGGTATTACATATAGGAAGTAGTCAGGGTGGAAAAGATCAATCTATGGAAAGGTTTATAGATAATTTTAAGAATTTTCCTAAGGAAATTACTACCCGACTAATGCTAGAGAATGATGATAAGACATTTACTGCAAGAGAGGTATTAAAAATATGTAAGGAGCTACATATACCAATGGTTTTAGATGTACATCATCATATTTGCAACAACGAAGGTGAACCATTAGAACCTATTTTACATGATATATTTGATACATGGAAAGATCAACCTCTTCCACCTAAAATTCATTTTTCTAGTGCTAAGGAAGGGGAAAAGGATAGAAAGCACTCTGATTTTATTAATGTATATGATTTTGTTGATTTTATAGAAAAAGCAAAATCCTTAGACATAGATTTTGATGTGATGTTAGAGGCGAAAAAGAAGGATTTATCTTTGTTTAAGCTTGTAGAAGAAATAAAAATTATAAAAAAACACTGGAAATGGTTAGATGAAACTACTTTTGAATTATAAAATTATTATTTTTAAAAGGTCAGCAGGTCAGCTTTATGCTGACCTGCTTATTATATTAATCCTTCTTTTTGTCTGTTTTATCGTCAATAAAATGGATGTGTCCATCTGCTGCTTTAACTTCTCCACGTATTAGATGATAATGGCCGCCTCCAGGTGCAGGACAGTCTACACTTGTTTGAATGCAATAATAATGTTTATGACCGTCTTCATGAGAAGTCCAACCTTCTACAATGTGAACATGTGGAACATTGTCTGGTGCTTCTGTGGTCTTGCCTTTATAGTGGTGTCTGTGATTGCATTCACATGAAGTTTTACCTGAATAACAATGTTTATGATCATGGCAATGCATATAAAAAACCTCCATTCTAAGTATGTTATACATAATCATATTATGTTGGTACGGCGTTAACAGTTACTAATTTGGTTGCTATTTTTAAAGGTTATAAATATTTTAAAATAGTTATTTTCATAATTATTAGGTAATTAAGTAATTAAAATTACTCAATTAAGGGATACTATATATGATTATAAAAAATTTAGAATTAAAGAGGTGTAATTTTATGAAGGTAACTAATACTGAAGAATTGATGCAGAAAATTCAGGAGGTTAGAGAGGCTCAGAGGATATTTTCTACATATACTCAAGAACAGGTAGATGAAATCTTTAGACAAGGGGCTATGGCTGCTAATGATGCTAGAATAGTTCTTGCTCAAATGGCTGTTGAAGAAACAGGCATGGGTATAGTTGAAGATAAAGTTATAAAAAATCACTTTGCTTCGGAGTATATATATAATAAATATAAAGAAAATAAAACCTGCGGTATCATAGAAAGGGATGAGTCCTTTGGAATTATGAAAGTTGCAGAACCTATAGGTGTAGTAGCAGCTATTGTTCCAACTACTAATCCTACATCTACGGCTATATTTAAAACACTAATTTCTCTCAAAACAAGAAACGGAATTATATTCTCTCCACATCCAAGAGCAAAACGTTCAACTAATATGGCAGCTAAGATAATTTTAGAAGCAGCAGTTAAAGCAGGTGCTCCTAAGGGAATCATAGGATGGATAGATGAGCCAAGTGTTGAACTTTCACAAATGCTTATGAAAGAAGCTGATATAATACTTGCTACTGGTGGTCCGGCCATGGTTAGGGCAGCATATTCCTCAGGTAAGCCAGCTATAGGTGTTGGAGCGGGTAATACACCAGTTATAATAGACGAAACTGCTCACATTAAAATGTCTGTTAGCTCAATACTATTATCTAAAACCTTTGATAACGGAGTAATTTGTGCTTCTGAGCAAACAGTTCTCGTAATGGATCAGGTGTATGATGAAGTAAGAAAAGAATTTGAAGAAAGAGGTGCATATTTCCTTAAAGGTGACGAACTAGATAAAGTTAGAAAGATAATATTAGTTAACAATGTATTAAATGCCAATATAGTTGGTCAATCTCCACAAAAGATAGCTGAAATGGCTGGTATAACAGTGCCAGAAGATACTAAAGTTATTATAGGTGAAGTTGAATCTGTAGAATTAGAAGAGCCTTTTTCTCATGAAAAGCTATCCACAATTCTTGGCATGTATAGAGTAAATACTTTCGAGGAGGCTCTTAAGAAAGCTGAAAGACTAGTAGAGTTAGGTGGATTTGGTCATACATCTGTATTATATACTGATGAAATGAAGTCTAGGGAAAGAGTAGAAAAATTTGGAGCTACTATGAAAACTGCTAGAACTATTGTAAATATGCCTTCTTCTCAAGGTGCTATAGGAGATATATATAATTTCAAACTTGCTCCATCTCTAACTCTTGGATGTGGTTCATGGGGTGGAAACTCTATATCAGAAAACGTTGGTCCTAAACACCTATTGAACATAAAAAGAGTGGCAGAAAGGAGAGAGAATATGCTTTGGTTTAGAGTTCCAGAGAAAATATACTTTAAGTATGGTAGTACAGGTGTTGCATTAAAAGAATTAAGAGATATGGGAAAAAAGAGAGCTTTCATAGTTACAGATAGAATTTTAGTTCAATTAGGATTCGTTGATAAAGTAACCTCTGTATTAGGAGAAATGGGTATTGATTTTAAAATATTTTCAGATGTAGAACCTGACCCAACTCTTGCAACTGCAAGAGCAGGAGTAGCAGATATGAACAACTTTAAACCAGATGTTATTATAGCTGTTGGTGGAGGATCTCCAATGGATGCAGCAAAAATTATGTGGGTATTATATGAGCATCCAGGTATAAAATTTGAAGACTTAGCTATGAGATTTATGGATATACGAAAGAGGGTATATACTTTCCCTAAAATGGGGGAAAAGGCTGTAATGGTTTCTATACCAACTTCTGCTGGAACAGGTTCTGAGGTTACACCCTTTGCTGTTATTACAGATGAGAAAGTAGGAATGAAATATCCATTAGCAGACTATGAGCTTACTCCGAATGTGGCTATAGTAGATGCAGAATTAATGATGAATATGCCAAAGGGTTTAACTGCTGCTTCAGGTATAGACGCCTTAACTCATGCCATTGAAGCTTTTGTATCAGTACTTGCTTCAGAATTCACTAATGGATTAGCATTAGAAGCCATAAGACTTATATTTAAATATCTACCACAAGCCTATGAACAAGGACCTAACAATAGAAAAGCTAGAGAAAAGATGGCACATGCATCAACTATGGCAGGTATGGCTTTTGCCAATGCTTTCTTAGGAGTATGTCATTCAATGGCACATAAATTAGGTTCTAGACATCATGTACCTCATGGCGTTGCTAATGGAATACTTATAAACGAAGTTATTAAATTTAATGCAGTTGAAAATCCAAGGAAGCAAACAGCTTTTCCGCAATATAAATATCCAAATGCTAGGTGGAGATATTCTAGAATAGCGGATTATTTAAATCTTGGTGGTAATACAGAAGAGGAAAAAATTCAACTTTTAATAGCAGCCATTGATAAATTAAAAGATAGAGTAAATATACCAAAAACAATTAGTGAAGCTGGAGTTCCTAAAGATAAATTTTATGATACTCTAGATAGAATGTCTGAAGAAGCTTTCGATGATCAGTGTACTGGTGCGAATCCAAGGTATCCTTTAATTAGTGAGATAAAGCAAATGTATATAAATGTTTTTGAAGGAACTACTTCAAAGTAGGTTTTTATAGAATTTCAACTCGGGAACTTGACTTAAACCACGGGATGTGTTACCAGTTCTTCAGCACTGGCAACACATCCCTATGTATAAGTCAAATTTCCAGGTTGTTTATCTATATAAAATACTTTTAGTATTTGTAAAATAAAGGAGTTAGTATTGAGAATTAAATTAGTTTCAATGCTAAATCCTATTTTTGTATCAATTTATTGTAAGGTTTTATATAAATCTTTCATGGATTCTTATTTTTAAGGCAACCCTATACATAAGAACAGAAAAATATTTTTATAACGTTAACTTATATAAATAATATAGCTTTATAAAAGTATATGCAAACTCATAATAGTATGTCACATTATCAATTATTTACTAATATTATAATCATGAGGAAATATTAACACTAGCTAACAGTTATAAATATAAGGAGTTGTTGGTAATGACAGCATATTTTATGACTATTTATGGTTCGGTTCTAATCTCAATAATTTCAATAGTATATCTTATTCGTTATATATTCAAGCAGGATAACGGAACTAAGGATATGCAAGATATTTCCAAAGCTATAAAAGAAGGTGCTATGGCTTTTTTGAGAAGACAGTATAGAACTATAATTTTTTTAGCTGTTGTTGTCTTATTAATTATTGTTTGTACAAACTTTTTTGGGAACTTATACAGGGGCACAGATACTGCTTTTGAAACAGCCCTGCATACAGGTGTTGCATTTGTTGTAGGTGCGCTTTGCTCCGCTTTATCAGGTTATATAGGAATGTACATTTCGGTTAATTCCAATATAAAAACAGCAGCAGCATCTTTTAAAGGATTAAATAAGGCTTTACAGGTTTCTTTAAAAGGTGGAGCAGTTACAGGATTAGCAGTTACTGCTTTATCATTATTTGGTGTTTCTACACTTTTTTTAATATATGGAGGTATGAATGGGAGTACAGAACTAATAAAAGAAGCTCCTGCGAGTATAATAGGTTTTGGATTCGGTGCATCTTTTGTAGCTCTTTTTGCACAATTAGGTGGTGGAATTTACACAAAAGCAGCAGATGTTGGAGCAGATCTTGTTGGTAAAGTTGAAGCTGGAATACCTGAAGATGATCCGAGAAATCCAGCGGTTATTGCAGATCTTGTAGGGGATAACGTGGGAGATTGTGCTGGTAGAGGAGCTGATCTGTTTGAATCTACAGCTGCAGAAAATATAGGTGCCATGATACTAGGAGTTGGGTTATACCCTATATTTGGATGGAAGGGTATATTATTTCCTCTAGTAGCTCGTGCATTAGGTATAGTAGCATCAATAATAGGTATATTTTGTGTAAAGGTAAAAAATTATAACGATGATCCAATGAAATCTCTCATAAAAGGATATTTTGTTACTACTATCGTGGTTTTATTATTATTTGCATTTACTATAAAATTCATGCTCAGCGGAAAACTACCTAATGGTGAAAGTGTTAAATGGTGGTTGCTTTATGGTTGTGCCGTATCAGGTATAGTTTTAGGATATATTTTTGTATGGATAACAAATTATTATACATCATCAAATTATAGACCAGTAAAGGAAATATCAAAGTCTTGTGAAACAGGCCCAGCCACCAATATAATAACAGGAGTATCTATAGGAATGGAGTCAACAGCACTTCCAGTTTTATTTATATCTTTGGCAATCTATATATCATATAATTTAGGAAACAATGCACTACATTATATTTCAAATGCAGGTCTTTATGGAACCGCTATAGCTACAATGGCAATGCTATCTACCTGTACTTTTATACTAGCTATGGATGCTTTTGGACCTATAACAGACAATGCAGGTGGAATTATTGAAATGGCAGGGGCTCCTGAAGAAGTTAGAGTTATTACGGACAGGTTAGATGCTTGTGGAAATACAACTAAAGCACTAACTAAGGGATATGCAGTAGGTTCAGCAGCACTTGCCACATTTTTACTATTTTCTGCATATTTAGATGAGGTAAAGAGAGTGCTTGGAAAACCAGTAGATTCATGGTTTAGTGTAGATATAGGCAAGCCAGAAGTATTCATAGGTGCATTTATTGGAGTTATGCTTGTTTATTTATTTTGTTCTACATCCATAAGGGCAGTAGGAAGAGCAGCTCAGTATGTAATATTAGAAGTAAGAAGACAATTTAATGAGATTCCAGGTATAATGGAAGGTAAGGCTAAACCTAACTATGCATCCTGCGTTGATATAGTTACAAAAGGTGCTTTAAAAGAGATGGTTTTACCAGGAGTATTAGTTGTGATAGCTCCAATACTTGTAGGAGTGTTACTAGGCAAAGAGTCTGCAGCAGCATTTTTATTAGTAGGTACAATGACAGGTGTTGTTCTTGCACTATTTTTAAATAATAGTGGGGGTGCTTGGGATAACGCTAAAAAATTTATAGAATTAGGAAACTATGGTGGCAAAAAATCTGAAGCACACAAAGCAGGTGTAGTAGGCGATACTATAGGCGATCCCTTTAAAGACACCGCAGGGCCGTCTCTTCATGTGCTTATTAAGCTAATAAGTACAATTACTCTAGTTTTTGTAGTATTATTTAGATAGATTCTTTGAAAACGTTTAAAAATATAACCAGTGGCTAGAAGATTATTAATAAACTTGTAACTCTAAATAGATACCCTCAACTTAAATTTAAGTTATGGGTATCTATAATATGCTTGCAAAGTGGAAAGTTATGTAATAGACTTTAAATACATTTTAAATTATATAATTACAAGGAGATCAAAATAATGAAAAATATAGAAGATATATATAGAACAAGGAAGCTTCGTTATGACAGATTGGCTAAAAAACAAAAGGAGACTATAAATATTATAAGTGCTCTAAGACTTATAATATTTATAGCGGGATTAGGTTTTACAGCTTCTGTATATACACGGAAGCATTATTATATTAGTGCTGCTTTATTTGTATTTTTTTTAATATTGTTTACATTTACCATAATAAAACATAGAAGGCTTAAAGAGAATATGAAATATTCCATGGCTGTGTCTAAAATAAATTCTAACTGTATTGAAAGAAAATTAGGTAGGTGGAGGGAATTTTTAGACGATAGATCGGAGTTTAAAGATGAAGGACATAGATATTCCGGTGATTTAGATATATTTGGAAAAGGGTTTCTTTTTCAGTATATATATATACCTGTATGAGAGTTAGCGATAATCTTGAAAAAAATATATCTTCTTTCTATGCTGAAATTTTAAGAATTAAAAATATAGTTGATGCTTCAAAAAATGGAGAAAAATTATTTTTTTTATTAGATGAAATATTTAAAGGAACAAACTCTATTGACAGGCATATAGGAGCTAAAACTTTAATAAATAATCTTAGTATAAGAGACACATTGGGTATGATTTCAACACATGATTTAGAATTAGGGGATTTAGAGCTAGAGAGTAAAGGTAAAGTTAAGAACTATCACTTTAGGGAGTATTACAAAAATAATAAAATATCCTTTGACTACAAGCTAAAATCAGGAATTTCTACTACTAGGAATGCTGTATATTTAATGAAATTGGCAGGAATAGCGATTGAAAGTGATAATATATGAAAAATTTTACTTATAGTTCTAACAAAATTAACTTAAATATATTATAATAAGATTATATATTGTATATTGATATTTTATAAACTTATTATGAAAGTATACTAACTATAATTAGGAAAGAGTTATAGCATAGAAAGGACGATGCGTAATGATAAATTTTTTAAAATCAAAGAAAGAAAATACACTTAAGAATGAATATACTCAAGAGTTAGAAACAAAAGACATTGTTAATGAAGGTCTAGATAGTGAAACTATAGAGTTTCTTAAAAAAATGCATACAAAAATTGATGATGTACTTAGACAACATAATATAGTTAACAGTGATCATGATATTTTAGCAAGCTTAACGAAAGATATAAAACAACAAATGGGTGTAGTATCTGATTTAACTTCAAGTACTAGTAAGTCTACAGATACTTTGTATGATGAAGGAGCTAAACTACTTAATATCACTGAAGAAACTGTGTCAAAGTCAACAAAGGGAAAAGAAGAAATTGAATCTATGATGGAAATAATAACATCATTGGAAAAGGAAATTAATGGTACATATAGTAGTGTTAATAAGTTGGCTGAAAGATTTAACGAAATAAATGAAATAGTACAACTAATTAGTGGAATTGCTAACCAAACGAATTTGCTAGCATTAAACGCTGCTATTGAAGCTGCTCGTGCTGGAGAAAGTGGTAAAGGATTTGCAGTAGTTGCAGACGAGGTAAGAAAGCTAGCAGAAGTAACAGGCAAAAGTACTAAAAATATTGTAGATCTAATTCAAAGCATTAATTTAGAAACAAAAAATGTAATATCTAATGCTGAAAAAAGTACAGAAGTTATATCTGTAGGAATTAATGTGTCTAGAGGAGCTATAGGAAAAATAGAAGATGCTCTTTCATCTTTTAAGGAAGTTGAAGGTGGGGTTAAAAAGGTAATAGATGTACTTTCTAATCAAAAGGAAGATGTGTCTAAAATATTGGTCAACATAAACAACATAGATGGAATTCTTACAGATACCGGCAACAAGATAACAGGACATATAGAGTCAGCTGATATTGTGGACAAAGAGTTAGATAAAAGTCTTACTGAGTTATCTTCATATGTTAACAAAATAAGCTAAAATTCCATTTTAAAATTCTAAATATATAACTATGCCCGAAATTTAACTTATACGACCGGATATATTACTATGTTTTGTCACGTTAAATATTTTTAATTAGTCTAAAGCTCAAATTTAAGCAGAGAGCCAAAATCTGTGATTTTGTGCGAATCGCTTACTCCTCTGGCGAAAGGAAGAGGAGTTTCATTATAAATTTATAAGAACTTTGATAAACTCGTTCCTCAAACATATCTAAAGTTCTAAGGTTTTTCTCAAATTTTTGCTAAGACTAATAAAAAAATATTTAAATGTGACTTCAACATTAGTAATATATCCCTACGTATAAATTAAATTTAAGCTGTGGGTATCTATATAGGGTTCGATGGAAAAACTACATTTATTTAACCACCGATAAATGCTCCGCCATTAACATGTATAGTTTCTCCTGTAATATAAGATGCATCAGGAGATGCAAGCAATACATATGCTGATGCAAGCTCTACTGGTTGACCAGGTCTTCCCATAGGAGTATTTGATCCAAATTTTCCTACCTTTTCTTCATCGAAGGAAGCTGGTATGAGCGGAGTCCAAATTGGACCAGGTGCAACAGCATTTACTCTTATATTTCTACTTGCCAATGATAGTGCTAGTGAACGGGTAAAGGTTGTTATAGAACCTTTGGTAGCAGAGTAGTCCAAAAGGGTTTCATTTCCTGCATAGGCTGTTACTGAAGAGGTATTTATTATACTACATCCAGGTTTAAAATGAGGCATGACTGCTCTAGTCATATAGAACATACTAAAAATATTAGTCTTAAATGTTTTTTCCAACTGCTCATCAGTTATATCTTCTATACTATTCTGAGGATATTGCACTGCTGCATTGTTAACCAATATATCAACTTTACTAAATTGGTCTATGGTTTTTTGCACAGATGTATTGCAAAAGTTACTATCTGCTACATCGCCAGGTATAAGTAAACATTTTCTACCTATATTTTCTATAATTTTTTTTGTCTCCTCTGCATCTTCATGTTCATCATAATAAATTATAGCTAAATTAGCGCCTTCCTTTGCGTAAGCTACTGCAACGGCTCTTCCAATTCCACTGTCACCACCAGTAATTATTGCAACCTTGTCTTTTAATTTATCTGATCCTATATATGAAGGCTCCTGAAACACTGGTCTAGGATTCATTTGAAGTTCTATACCTGGCTGCTTATTTTGCTTTTGTTTAGGTATAGATTTAGGGAAATTTAAATAAAATTCATTATTCATGATAATTAAATACCTTCCTCTCTGTAATTTAAGCATATATAGATCTGGAACTTTTAAATTTAATTTATTCCGCCTATCACATTACTAGCTTATGCCACTGATAAATAGTTTAAGAAAGTCTAAGCCTCAAATTAGCAGCAAAGCTAAGTACTTTGATAAACTCGCTTACGCTCAAACAGTATCAAAGTACTAAGCTTTCCTACTAATTTGAGACTAAGACTTTCTAATAAACTATTTATAGGTGGCACAATCTAGTAATTGTGCTAGGCTGCATAAATTAAATTTAAAAGTTCCGTACCAATATAAGCCTTTTAGTTATCAACATTAGTATAGGTATTTATTTGTATTATAATTCATATTCGCATTTATAATATTAAAAGTATTATTCATATTTTGTTAACAATTTTGCCATGTAAGTGTCACAGCCTAAAAGTATTATTTATATTAGTATTGTTTGTAATTTTAAAGGATAAAGGTATGAAATATAATGTAAGGAGGATTTCTAATGTCAGAAAAATCCATACTCAAGGATATTATTCATATGAAGAATATAAATAAAGTATATAAAATGGGAGACAGTGTTTTTACAGCCCTTAGCGATGTAAATTTAAGTATAAGGTCAGGAGAATTTGTTGCTATTGTGGGTCCTTCAGGAGCCGGTAAATCAACACTAATGAATATTATAGGATGCCTTGACATGCCTAGCAGCGGCGAGTATGTTCTTGGAGGAGTTAACACTAAGTGTAGTGATAATAAACTAGCTGAAATACGAAACAGCAAAATAGGCTTTATATTTCAAAATTACAATTTGCTTTCTAAGCTAAATGTTTTAGATAATGTAGAACTACCTTTAATATATCTAGGGGAAAATTCCAAAACCACAAGAGAAAAAGCATTAAAAGCATTAGAGAGGGTAGGCTTGAGTGCACATATTAAGCATAAGCCAGCAGAGCTATCAGGTGGACAAAAACAAAGGGTTGCCATTGCACGTGCGTTAGTAACAACTCCTGAAATAATTTTAGCCGACGAGCCTACAGGCGCTTTAGATAGTAAAACAGGAAAAGAAGTTTTAGCCATGCTAAAAGATTTAAATGATGAAGGTAATACCATAGTTTTAATAACCCATGATAATGATATAGCAGCGGAAGCAAAAAGAATAATAACAGTTAAGGATGGAAAAATTGTTTCAGACAAAATAAACTCTAAAAATTTTGCAAATGACTTTATAGCAACTACAGTAAATTAAATGAGGTGAAATCATGAGATTTAATAGACTACTAAAAATGGCTGTGGCTTCTGTTTGCAGCAATAAAATGCGTTCTTTTTTAACTATGTTAGGGATAATTATCGGTATCTCCTCTGTTATAGTTCTAGTTGGCATGGGAGAAGGAACAAAGCAACAGGTAGCATCTAATATAGAGCAGTTAGGAACTAACTTGATAACAGTAAATATAATGGGTAATAGAAATAAAGCTGTTACCAATAAGGAAATTGATGATTTGAAGTCAAAACCAGGTATAAAGGATATTGCTCCTATGCTTTCAGCAAATAATATTAACATCAAAGGAGGAGACAATACCTCTACCACAGATATTGTAGCTACAACTCCAAATTACACTGAGATAAGAAAGGTTAGCGTATCTGCTGGAAGATTTATAAATCAGAGAGATGTGGATAACAGATACAAAGTTGCAGTTTTAGGAGTAAATGTTGCAAATACACTATATAAAACTACAGATGTTGTGGGAAGTACTATAAATATAAGTGGTGTAGATTTTTCTATAGTTGGAGTTCTTCAACAACAAGGTGGAGTAGGGGCAGGTACATCTAACGATGATCAAATAATACTACCTCTTAGTACCGCACAAAGGTTACTCAAAGATACTAATATAAGGACTTTTTATGTGGAAGGTACTAGTAAGGACAAAATTGATGAAGCTATGGGGTATCTTCAATTATTTTTAAATAAAAAGTTTAATAATGATACTAAAAGCTACAGGATATCTAGTCAGACAAGCTTACTTGATACAGCAAATCAAACTAATGATAGTATGACTACTATGTTAAGTGGAGTTGCAGCTATATCTTTAGTAGTTGGTGGTATAGGGATTATGAATATTATGCTTGTTTCAGTTATGGAAAGGACTAGAGAGATTGGCATTAGAAAAGCCATTGGTGCTAAAAGAAAGACCATATTAATGCAATTTTTAATTGAAGCTACTTGTATTAGTGGATTAGGAGGAATAATTGGTGTACTAGCAGGTTATGCTGCCGCTTATGGAATTAAAAACATATTTAAGATGTCAATTGTTATATCTAATAATGTGGTAATAGCATCTTTTATATTTTCAGTTCTTTTAGGTATAATATTTGGTATATATCCTGCAAGTAAAGCTTCAAAATTGAATCCAATTGATGCATTGAGATTTGAATAAATAAAAAGGTGCTGTACATAATTTGATTGCAAGCACCTTTTTCCTATATAATTATATGGTATAATTTTACGTAAAAGAATTTGAGAGGTTAACTATGAATAAAACAATACTTATAGTAGATGATGAAGAGAGAATGAGAGTGCTTATAGAAGCATATTTGAAAAAAGACGGGTTTATAGTTTTTAATGCAGAAAATGGTGAAGAAGCATTAAAAATCTTTAAAAATAATATTATTCATTTTGTGGTATTAGATGTAATGATGCCAATTATGGATGGGTGGCGTACTTGTAGAGAGTTAAGAAAAATTTCTAATATTCCTATACTTATGCTTACTGCAAAAGCTGAAGATGAAGATCAGCTTTTGGGTTTTGAGCTTGGCATAGACAGTTATGTTACTAAACCCTTTAGTCCAAAAGTGTTAGTGGCTAAAATTAAAGCCGTATTAAAAAGAGCTTATGCTGAGGAAGCATCAAAAAATGAAGATTTAAGTTATGATGGACTAAATGTAAATGAGCAGTTCCATCAGGTAAAAATAAATGATGAAGAAATTTATTTGTCTCCAAAGGAATTTGAACTTTTATGTTATTTTATAAAAAATAAAGATATAGTTCTTAGTAGAGAAAAAATATTAGATAGTGTTTGGGGACTAGATTATTATGGAGATTTAAGAACCGTAGATACACATATTAAAAGATTAAGAGAAAAATTAGGGGAAAAAGCTAATTTAATAACTACAGTAAGAGGTATAGGGTATAAATTTGAGGTGAAGAAATGAATCTAAGCAAGTTAAATATAAGTAAAATAAAGAAAAGCATAACTTTAAAATTATTTATAGTTACAGCTCTAGTATTTATTATATTTATAAGCAGCACCCTGATTATACAATCTTTGTTTTTTGGCAGGTTTTATATGGAAAAAAAGAGGCATGACCTGCAGCAAGGAATAGAAAAATTTAAAATAACCTATAATAAAACAGGAAATGATGAAAAAGTTTTAGACCTAATTAGAGAATTTGAAGACAGCAGTAATGCAAAGATAGTAATTCTTGATAACAGTGGAAAGTTAAAATTTATTACTAAAGCTTACGGCGAAAAAGTGGATTCTGCTAGGATTAGAATAATAAATGATGTAATAAGAAAATGGACAATAAACTCAGATGTTTTGCTGCAAATGAAAAAAGATAATAAGTCAGTAACAATTATAACAGGAAGAAAAGATGATCCATTTAAAAATATTGTCAGTGCTACACCAAATATAAACACGGGAGAGGTTATTTTTGCATTATCTTCACTACAACCTGTAAGTGAGGCATCTTCAGTTATAAAAGAATTTTATTTTTACTTCTATATTGGAGCGGTAGTTTTAATAATAATATTATCTCTAGTTTACTCAAATATGGTATCAAAACCATTGTTAACTTTAAATCAAGCTGCTTCGAAAATGGCTTCATTAGACTTTTCAAGTAAATGTAATATACAAAGAGAAGATGAAATAGGACATCTTGCTGATACTTTAAATTTTCTATCAGAAAATTTAAGTAATTCACTGACCTCTTTAAAAAATGCTAATATAAAATTAGAGGAAGATATCGAAAAAGAAAGAAAATTAGAAAAAGCTAGGAAAGAATTTGTAGCCGCTGTTTCTCACGAGCTTAAAACGCCTATAAGCTTAATTGGAGGATATGCCGAAGGGTTGAGGGATGATATATTTGATGCTGAAGAGAAAAATTATTATACTGATGTAATAATAGATGAAAGTAATAAAATGGCAAATTTGGTTGCTGATATGTTGGATTTATCCCAATTGGAATCTGGAAATTTTAAGCTAACTAAGGAAGATTTTTATATAGATGAACTGCTTAAATGCACATTAAAAAAGTTTTATACTATAATAGGTGAGAAAGATATAACAATTGAAATGAATTTAACAGAAAATATTAAAGTTAAAGCTGATTGGCATAGATTGGAACAAGTGATTACTAATTTTGTTACCAATGCTATTAGGCATACTAACCCCAAGGGGCTAATAAAAGTTGGTATAGAGGATAAGAAAGAAAAAGCTCTTATTTTTATAGAAAATTCAGGAAGTCAAATTCCCAAAGAAGAAATAAATAAAATATGGGATAACTTCTACAAGATAGATAAATCAAGAAACAGAAAATTTGGTGGAACAGGGTTAGGTCTTGCTATAGTTAAGAATATTTTAGACTTGCACAAAAGTGAATATGGAGTAATAAATACAGATTTGGGTGTTAAATTTTATTTTATTATTGATAAATTAAATTAAAATAAATCATCAATAATTTATACAAAGCAGACTAACTCTGCTTTTTTATTTACAAATTATTAATAGTATTGACATTATAGTGTCACTATTACATTATAACATAGATATATAAACTTTCATGAGAGGTGATGAGATGAATGTCAAAAGTATGAGGAATAATAAATTTATTGCCTTAGTATTAAATAACATTGATATATTGATATTTTCAATAATATTATTTATAAAAATTATGTGTTATGCAAATGAGATATCACCAGAATATCTGTATGTAAAAGTTGCAAAGCCCATAGTTGCTTCTATATTAATCTTAGTAAGTTTTTCTGTACTTTTTAGAGAAAAAAAGAGAATAAGTTTTCTTTACACTATGGATATAATTATTACTATAATATTGGTATCAGACATTATGTATTATAGATATTTTAAGGATGTTATAACTGTATCTGCATTAAAAAATGCTAAACTGTTAGGAGGCGTATCTTCTAGTATAGGTAGTCTCCTTAGCTTTAAAGATATGCTATACCTACTTGATATAGTTATTTTATTTCCTGTTGTTAAATACATTAAAAGGAATACTTTAGTAAGAAAAAAATCTAGAGTAAGAAAGTTTTGTATTTTTATTATACTGGTACTTATAGGCGTTAGTTTAGATATAAATTATGTTTATACAGTATCAAAAGAACAACCTACGCTTTTGAGTGCTATGAGCAATAGAATATACCTAACTAAGATGATTGGAAATTTAAATTTCCATGCAATAGATGCCTATAATTATGTTAGCACTAAAATAAAAAACTCAAAAAGCTTATCTGTTGATGAAGAAGACAAAATTAAATCATTCCTTAAAATCAATAATGAGCAAAAAGGGTCGTACTTACAAGGAGAAGGAGTAGGTAAAAATTTAATAGTTATTCAGGTTGAAGCTTTGCAACAGTTTGTTATTAATAAAAAAATAAATGGTGAAGAAATAACACCAAATCTAAATAAATGGTTAAATAAAAGTCTGTACTTTGATAACTACTTTTATCAAGTAGCTGGGGGAAATACCTCTGATGCAGAGTTTATGTCAAATAATTCTCTTTATCCAGCTGAATCAGGTGCTGCTTATTATACCTACAGTGGAAATTACTATAACTCCCTAGCAAAACAGTTAAAGGATAAAGGATACTACACAGCAGCTCTCCATGGTTATAATGAAGGTTTTTGGAATAGAAATGTTATGTATAAAGCTGAAAGTTTTGATGATTTTTATGGACAGCGTAGTTTTAATATTGATGAAGAGGTTGGGTTAGGTTTAAGTGATAAATCTTTTTTAAATCAATCTATAGATAAATTAAAATCTTTTAAAGAGCCATATTACTCATTTGCTATTACTCTAAGTAGCCATTTTCCTTATGATTATGTAAAAGGTTATGGAGATTTCGATGTTGGAGAATATGAGGGAACTCTCCTGGGAAACTACTTAAAAGGAATTCATTATACAGATGAACAGTTAGGTATGTTTTTAGATAAACTAGATAAGGAAGGTATAACTGAAAATTCTATCATAGCCCTATATGGTGACCATTTTGCTATTCCGAAAGATAACATTGAAGATTTATACAAATTTGAAAATGTCACCAATGTAGATGATCTTAAGTGGTTTCAATATCAAAAGGTTCCTTTGATTATTCACTTCCCTGAAGATGAATATAAAGGGATAAATCATATATATTCTGGTCAGATGGATTTATATCCTACTTTAGCTAATTTATTTAATCTACCTAATGACTATATGTTCGGAAAGGATATGCTTAATTCTCACCAAGGCAAAGTAATATTTAGAAACGGTTCATTTACAGATGGAAATGTTTTTTATGTATCATGGACCAATACATATTATGATATAAAATCTGGCAAGGTTATACCGGAAACAGATGAACTTAAAAATATTAAGGAACAATATAGTAATGAACTAAAATATTCCGATGAAATACTAAATCACAACATGTTAAAGCTTTTTCATAATAATAAATAAAGTAAAACTTGAATCAAGTGGGAGTATTAGAGCGGGCAGTTATCTGATAAAGTTCAGCTGTATTATAAACTTATAATCTTGTTGTATAAAGCAGCATATGTTATTATATAAAAATAAATATTACTATATTTGTTGTAAGCGAATGTAATAAAGCTTAACTTTATTACTGATAGGAGGAACCTTATGATTAAAGCTATATTATTTGATTTAGATGGGACACTAATTAATACTAACGAACTTATTATCGAAAGTTTCAATCATACTTTTAAAAAATTATTTAATAAGGATGTTCCTAGGAATGAAATTGTAAAAACCTTCGGAGAACCACTTAGAGATGCTATGGCTAGCTATAATGAAGAAAAAGCAGATTTAATGGTAAGTGTTTTTAGGGAATATAATGAAGCTAATCATGATAACAAGGCTACTATATTTAGGGGAGTAAGAGAAGGTCTTGAGGGTTTAAAGGGTCTCGGAATAAAACTAGGAGTTGTAACGTCAAAAAGGGGAAACCTAGCAAGAAGGGGGCTTAACTTAATAGGCATATATGATTATATGGACGTTATTGTGACTCCAGAAGATACAAAGCAGCATAAGCCTTTAGCAGAACCAGCATTGAAGGCTTGTGAGTTACTTAATGTTTTACCACAAGAAACTATCATGGTTGGAGATAGTCATAATGATATTTTATGTGGAAAAAATGCAAAATGTTATACTTGTCTAGTTAACTATACAGCATTATCATTAAAAGAGCTTATGAGGTATAATCCAGATTATACTATTGATAGCATTGAAGAATTAGTTGATATATGCGGAAATTTTGATGAAAATAAAAAAGCAATATAAATCTATATATGAAATAAATCCTGTATAAATCTAAAAAAGATTTATACAGGATTTATTTCTCTTAAAGTAATTCCGTTTCTACATTTTGTAGTTCAGCTTCTGTAGTTTCTTCTATAAATCGAACTACATTCTGTATTATGTTATCCGCATGTTTTTTATCTGTAGTTACGCAGGCAATTCCTATAACTATAGACTGATGTAAATCTTGATTTTCAATTTCTGCGATAGAAACATTATATCTGTGTTGAACTTTGTTAACAATGCTTTTAACAATTCTTCTTTTTTCTTTCAAGGAATGAACCCAATTTGCAAATAGATGTATTTTTGAGGTTCCAATAATCAATTTTATCACTCCTTCAGTAATATTATATGCACATCTAAAAAATAGTATAAAATAGTTTTGAGAGGAAAAAATAATACACGTTATGCATAATTTAGAAGTTCCAGATTTATAGTTAGTGTAGTCTTAAAGTTTTATTTAACTATTAAATATTATATTTAAACTGTAAGCTGAGGTGATTGAATGATTAATGCATTCTCAAATTTTCCAGAGTATATTATTACATCCATAATTTCCTCCATTTCCATAGTAATAGGAGCTGTAATAGGAGGTATATTTAGTTGGATAGTAACTAAAAAATCTACAGATAAAACTATAGAAGTGCAAAATAAGATAGTAGAGGATAATAGGAGATATTCAGAAAGTATAAGAGTTAAAAAAAGCCGTGAGTGTGCTAATATTATAAGATTAGATATATGTACTGCTTTATTTATCTGTATACGAACCTTAAAGACTTTTGTTAACAAGGAAAATGTAGACATATATCCAATTCCAATGGATAAAAACTATTCAAGTGGTGTTGCATATCTAAAAGCAGATTTTAAATTAAAGGAACTGAGCTATATATATCAATTGTATGGTATTATAGAAAAATTAAATAAAGATGCTACTAACATTAATTACTTTGATAAAAAATCCTTTGATATAGTAAAAACCGATATAGAACTATTCTTAAAAAAGGTTTACGATAAAAACTTTATTAAAATATTAAATGTAAATATAGATGAAATAGGATATGAGGAATTATATGATAACGAGCTAGCTAAAACAGGTTATCGTAAAGTTTTAAAAAAACTAGATACTATATGCATCAATGAATAATATAATATATTATGAAACAAATAATAGAAGGTGAATATATGGGACATAGGTTCTTATCCAAAAAGTATTGGAATATGGAAAACCCATTAGGTGATACAGCAGATGCTGAGATTTGTAGAGCTGATATACTGAATTTGAGTTTAGGAGATCCAGATTTGACTACTCATGATATTATAATAAATTCTGCATTTGAGGATGCTAAAAAAGGATATACTCATTATACAAATCCTGAAGGATATAGTGACTATATAGATGAAGTTATTAAATATTATAATGATGAATATAATATATGTATTAAAAAGGATGAAGTTATGGCAGTTGCAGGTGGTTGCCATGGTATATTTTTAACCTTACAATGTATACTTGATGATAGAGATGAAGTAATTATACCAAATCCATCTTTTCCTATGTATAAGAATCAGGTGGCTCTTGGAAGGGGGACTGCCGTATTTCTTGAAACTACAGAAAAAGAAAATTTTAATATTAATATAGATAAATTAAATAGTATAATATCAAATAAAACTAAGGCTATTATAATTAATACGCCTAATAACCCTACTGGGCTTTGTTATAATGAGGAAAATATACGTAAGATTATTGCGTTAGCTATAGATAAAGATATTATGATAATAACAGACGAGGTATATGATGCCTTTAGCTTTGAAAAGCCTTTTAAACCATTACTTACATTTGAAGAGGCAAAAGATAGAATAATAACTGTTGGAAGTTTTTCTAAGGATTTTGCTATGACGGGGTGGCGTATAGGCTATGTAGTTGCACCTAATTATATAGTTAACTGTATGAAGAATTTAAATGAAAGTATATGTTTTTCAGCCAGTTCTATTTCGCAGAGAGCAGGTATTTATGCATTACGTCATAGAAAAGACATCCAAGGAGATATAATAGATGAGTATAAAAATAGAGTGCTCTATTCTTACTATAGACTAAAGAAAATTAAAGGAATTTACGTATTAAAGCCTCAAGGAGCTATTTATCTATTTATAAATATAAAGAATACAGGATTAAGCTCTGTAGACTTTGCTAAAAAATTGTTAAATGAAAAACAAGTACAAGTTATACCTGGAAGTATTTTTGGCAGTGGAGGAGAAGGATATATAAGAATAGCTTGCACATTACCTATAGACAAACTGAAAATAGCTTTTGACAGAATTCAGGAGTTTGCTGAGAGAAAAATTAAATAATGACCAATTAGAAACACTATAATACTCATTAAAAGTAGGTGAATTTTATAGTGTTTCTTTTTAATTATGAAAAGTTATCTGTAAATGCCCTAGTATAATATCTTTTAAAGCAAATTATTTAAATGAGTTTTGGATATATATTTTATTTCTTATTAGACGTATCTTTTTTATCATTCTTCTTTTCTAATTCAGACTGATCTTTTGTGTTACTATCTTTATCCTGATTATTTTTATCCTCATTATCCTTAGTGTTATCATACTTATCTTGAGAATCTTTTTCATTAACTTGATTATTATTTTTATTTGTTTGTTCATTATCACTAGTTTTCTTATGAGTATTGATATTATTATAGTTATCCTTAGTTTTATCAATAGCTTTTGTTTCACGGTTTTCATTATATTTATTGTTAGAGTTATTAGAATGATTATTTGTTTTATCTTCCTTATCTGAAGCATCTCTAGCGGGAGTTTTAGACGAGTTTACTCCATCTTTATAATCATTATTATTTATAGTTTTACCATCTTTACTTAAATCTTTCTTAAAAATTGTAACACCGTTATTAAGTACATTTACACTTATATTTTCATTGGACAATATGCTTTCAAGTTTTACTGTATCAATTTCTTTACCGGTTATATTTATTGTGACAACTTTACCAGTGCTAACATAGTTATCATCTATAAACTTATCTAATTTAGCCTGATTTAAAACAATAGATATTGCATCGTTTACCTTTTTATTTTTCAACCATATTTCACCTAAAAGTTTCTTCCCATCTTCATTTAAAGGTTTTATATAAATAATCCTATTCCATATATTGGCTTTAACCTCTAATGCAGGGTTTATAGTAATAACTATACTAGAAACTGGTTTATAGTATGAGTAGAAGCCACCTCCAACTAATAATACTAAAAACATTATACTAGCAGCAACTAAAGACTTAAGAGAACTAGTATTAAAAAAAATATTATTATTAATTATACCTGAATATTCTTCCCCTATGCAGGGTATAGGTTTGCTTTTATTAATTTTTACTTTAACAAATTCTCCATCATGAGTAAACATATATACAGTGTTTTTGTTAATTTCCATAACCATTCCTTTTTTAGAGTCCATTGTTATCACCCACTTTTATATTTAAATAAGATTTTAAGTAAACATAGTTTTCATTGGAAAGAATTAAAACTAAAACAATTATATATCTTCTCCATTTTTCTATAAACTTCCTATTTAAATTAGTGAGAACACAAATTTGTTTAGTAGGAAGCATTTTATATTTGCGAATATAATCTACTATTGAACTCTCCTTACATATAGCAAAAGCTAGATTTAAAAGCTTGTCTTTTGTATCCTTATGACTAGGACAGGAGTTTGCCAGTACTTCAAAAGAAAGATTATACTCTTTTAGTTCCTTGGAAAAAAACTTAATTTCCTCACCTCTTCTCAAATTTTCTTGTTCCATCTCATATCTATTCATTGAATTTTTAGAATCGATATATTCCAAGTCGTTATCTTCAGAACTAAAAGTTAGATATGGATTATTAGAACTTTTTCTAAAGTAATCTATAAGAGAATTTTTTATTAAAACTTTAGCGTAGTTAAAAAAGTTGCCTTTATCTTCCTTATATGTGTCACAAGCGTTATTAAAAGCAATTAAAGCGATGCTTAGTTCGTCGTCATTTTCCCAACGGAGAATTTTTTTACAAATTTTACTAGCAGCTGCATATATAAACTTTTTATTATCTTGTATAAAGGCGTCTTTATTATCAAATAAATTGTCCTTTAACTTCATAGAACCACCTCACAATATAATACGAATACATTAGTAATTTTAAGTGGGTATATAATTATAAGAGATTAAATTTTCAAAAATTCATATGAATATTGTTTTAAATTTACTTATTAATGATATACTAAAAATTATTTCTAGGGTACCCTTATTAAATTGGAATAAAATAAATAAATATGAATATGAGGAAAAGTTTAGGAATAACTATGGAGAAAGAAGAAAAAAATTAAAAGTAACTAATATTAAAAAACAGCATAATAATAGTAAAATCAAGCGGAGAGAAATCTCTAAAAAGTACTAGGATCATTTGAGTTAACCATGCTTGGAATTGGGGATATAATAATTGCATGCATAACAGGATTGCTTTTGGTAGGGGTTAAGCAAAATGTTAATGTTAAAAATATAATAGTTGCTATTAAAGTAATAGTGGTGCTTTTGTTTATAGTTCTTGGATTAGTCATGTTAAATTGACAAATTGGGTTCCATTTATGCCTTATGGATTTGATGGAGTTTTATCTGGAGCATCTGTAATATTTTTCGCTTATATAGGATTTGCTGCAGTTTCAACTGCAGCAGAAGAAGTTGAAAATCCACAAAAAGATTTACCAAGAGGAATTATAGGCTCTTTATTAATTTGTACAATTTTATTTATAATACAGTATTTTTTAAGGTTCCTATATTTTCAATAAAACATTCTATTTCATCATTTGGCTTTAAATATCTAGGAGGATTAAATCCCATTCCCACTCCAGCAGGAGTACCTGTTGCAATTATATCGCCAGGTTTTAAGGTTATACCCTTTGAAAACTCACTTATTATACGAGGAATATCAAAAATAAATTCACTGGTATTTGAGTTTTGTCTAAGTTCTCCGTTTACAAAGGATTTAACATGGAGTTTTAGTGGAAGACTAAATTCATCTTTAGAAACTATGCAAGGTCCCATAGGACAAGTTCCATCAAAACTTTTTCCTTTAAACCACTGAACATGTTTCCTTTGAAAATCTCTTACAGAAACATCATTTAGAATAGTATATCCAAATATGTATTCTTCTACTTTATCTTCTGGTATATTTTTTCCTTCCTTACCTATTACAATAGCTAATTCAACTTCGTAGTCTAGTGAATTTGTTAAGTTTTCATGTGAAGGTATAATACCGCCATGACCAATACATCTATCAACAAGCTTTGAAAAGTAAATAGGAAATTTAGGGATGTCATGTTCGCTATCAATAGCTTTTGCTACTTCTTTAATGTGTTCTTTATAGTTTTTTCCTAAGCAAATGATGCCTCTCGGTGGATTAGGAATAGGAGATTCTAAAACTACATCTTTTAGAGGAATAGTTTTTTCATCTTCTAATGCCAAAGATATTTTTCTAATTATACTATGATCAAAATCATTAATAAGTTTTATCATAGTATAGTTGGGTAAAATGTTCTCTAATGAGACTATTGAAGTTTTATCATTTGATAGCACACCCAATAGTTCTTTATTATTTAATTTGAAAGTTACTAAACGCATAACAGTTTCCTCTCCTTTTTATACAACATCTAATACTTATCTAACTACTGATATGTTAATTATATCATGAAAATAAAATATATGTAACTTATCTGAAGTTAACACTTTATTAATACAATTTTAAGTAATAATTAATACCATTTTATAAAATATGTGATATAATTGAAACATAATAATATAATTTAACTATAGGATTATTGAAAGAAAAGAGGGAAAACTATGGAATATATAAATAGAAACTTTTCAACAGCTTTAAGGTTAATACTTTTCGTAGTAGCTGCACTTATATTTGTTAAAGTGCTTCCTTTGTTGGTTGTTGCTATATTAGGGATTTGGATATTTAATAGCGGAAGAAAATATTTTAAGAAACATAAAAAAGAGAAAAACATTTATAAACAACAAGTCTATAAAGAGAAAAGCAGCTATAATAACAATAATTTTTCTAATGGTAAAATTATTGATGTAGAATATGAAGAAGTGTAAAATTAGATTATGTGCAAATACAATATATAGAAATCTTTGTGTAATTACTTAGAAAATATTTATTACAATTTAAGTACAAGCTAAAAATAGTGTAAAAATGAACATAGAGTTTCAGAGGGGAGTTATATAGTAGTCTAGTGTCACTATTAGGTTACTATATACATTCATTTTCTGAAACTCTTATTTATTTATATTAGATGTTAATATGTAGTAGATATTTTTTTATATATGCTAAATTTTGAGTTTGGAACTTAGCATATCCCGGGGTGTAGATGAAGTTCTGAACTTGGAGCACTATACTTGTGATAAAGTTAAACAATTATATTACGACAATATTTATATATTATTAATAATGACTTATTAAATAACAGTCGCTTGAATAATGAAAGGAAGTGGTTTTATGCGATATGTGCCTACCCTTTGTTTAAATGAGGGTATGAAGCTTGGTAAAAATATTTATTCTAGCGATGGAGTAGTACTTTTAGCTAGTGATGTAATACTTACTAAGGAGTATATAGATAGTCTTGTAAAGTTGGGAATAAATGGCGTATACATAGAAGATACTATATCTCATGATATACAAATAAAAAGTGTTATATCAGATGAATTACGAATTCATGCAGTAAAATCTGTTAAAGAAATATATAATAATTATGAGAATGCAACTAATGTGTTAACTACGGTTGAATACATTGCTAAAAATATTATATTGGAAATTCTTCAAAATAAAAATGTAATGATAAATATGATTGATATTAAGACCTTCGATGATTTAATCTATAGTCACTCAGTTAACGTTGCTGTTTTATCATCGGTTATGGGTATTGCTATGCATTTAGATTCCGTAACTATTGAAAAGCTAACTATATCTGCTCTGCTCCACGATATTGGAAAGGTATTTATACCTAAGAATATAATAGATAATCAAGAAAATTTAACTGAAACTGATATGGATTTATATAAAAGTCATGTAAATAAAGGATATAAATATATAAAACAATACTATAATATACCTGTAACAAGTTATGTTGGTATATTGCAGCATCATGAAAGGTTTGATGGAAAAGGTTACCCTGATGGTAAAAAAGGAGAGGAAATATCCCGTTTTGGAAGAATAATAAGCATTTGCGATGCTTATGACAATATGGTTACAGAAAAGCCTAATAAAAAAGCATATATACCATCTGAAGCTATCGAATATATAATGGGAAATAACGGACAAATTTTTGATCCTAAGCTTGTAAAAATTTTTCTTAGACGAATAGCCCCTTATCCTTTAGGAGCTATAGTACTGCTGAGTAATGGTAAACGAGCAATAGTAGTGGATAACAATGAACAGTGCACAATTAGACCAAAAGTAAGAAACTTAGAAAATGATAAAATATACGACTTATCTTATGATTGGAATTTAAGAAATATAACTATTGTTGGTGTTGAAAATAATTAATGCAAAGGATATGGTTTCAACATATCCTTTTGTTAATTTTAAATTAATAAATATAGAAAAAATGCTAATAATATAAATTATAGTTGAAAATGTAAAAAAGTACTACATATCTATTAATTAATAGATGTACGTATTGATAATCAAATAAATAATGATATAATAATATGTGTTAATAACCTATTTATTTAAATACGTTATAATTAAAATATTCATATTATTACTTTTGTTTTTAGTAATGATTGTATAGATTTTATAGGAGGATAAGTATTGGATAAGATTGCCTTGATAACGGATACAACTAGTGATATTCCTGATGAGTTACTAGAAAAATATAATATTAAATTGTTATGCTTTAGAATTATATATAAGAATAAAGAATATAAAGATAGATTTGAAATAACACCTGAAGAGGTTTATGAAAATTTTAAAAACGAAATTCCAACTTCATCCTTGCCATCTATGAATGACATGGAAAACTTATTTAAATCACTAGAAGAAGAAGGATATACTCACGCTATTGCCATTGTGCTATCAACGGGACTTTCAGGTATATATAATGGTTTACGAATAGTTGCTGAAAATCACCCTAAAATAAGTACGTTTATTTACGACTCGAAATCTATTTCAGCAGGAGAGGGTATTTTAGTAGAAGAATGTGCAAAACTTATAGAAAAAGGAAAATGCTTTGATGATATAGTAAAAGCAGTTCCACTTATAAGAAAGAGAATCAATTTATTTTTTGTTGTTGGAACCTTAGAATATTTAAAAAGAGGTGGAAGAATAGGGAAAGTATCTGGTACTATTGCTGAACTTTTAAATATAAAACCAATTGTATCAATTGATATTAATGATGGTAAATATTACACTTATGATAAGGTTAGAGGCAGGAAACAATCTCTCAACAGATTGATACATATAGCACATAAAATTTTAAGTGATAAAAAATGTAGGCTTTATACTATGCATGGATATGCTATAGAGGAATCAAAGAAAGTATTTGATGAAGTTTCTAAACACCATAATATAACAACATCAGTATTTGGGGGATGCATAAGCCCTGTAGCAGGTGTACATAGTGGTCCAGGATTAATAGGTTTAGTATTATTTGAGGAAGAGTAGAATATAAGAGATACTTCGTGTATTTAAAGCAGTTTACAGTGACTTATAAAATCAAAGGAAATAATTCACTTTAGTGACTTATTTCCTTTGATTTTATAAGTGTCTATATCTTATAATGATTCTTTCTAAACTCTTTAAAGCTGTAGCTTATAGATCTATTTGCTACAAATATACCGTATAGTAATGTAATTAAAGTCGCAATATAAGGAATAATTAGTGCTATAATATCGGGTATAATTGGAAGTAATAGGTTGTCTTCTAACACCATTTTAAAAGAAGTGTGTGCAAGAACTGCAGCACCTATATATGTAGTAATAGGATATCTATTCATAAGTTTAGCTACATATCGACTACCAAAGAATATAATAGGTATATTTATTACAAGGCCAAAAACTATAAGAAGCATATTACCGTGAGCAGCCCCAGCTATGGCAAGCACGTTATCTAGACTCATGGTTATATCTGCAATTATTATACTCCATATTGCACCCATAAATTTATTTGAACCCTTTATGTCTGTATTTTCTTTTTCAGGTTCATGTTTTATAAAGTTCCATGTAATTTTAATCAATAATATGCCACCTACTAATTTAATAGGTAACCACTCTATCATTAGTATATAGGTTATTAAGCATGCAAATATGATTCTCAAGAGAACAGCAGCAAAAACTCCTATAGCAGAGGCTCTTTTTGCGTATTTTTCAGGTAATTTTCTTGTTGCTAGAGCAATTATACCAATGTTATCACCACTAAGCACTATATCTAAAAGTGTTATTTGTGCAGCTCCTAAAATATAAGTAGTTAAGTTATCCATGAAATTACTCCTTTTTATTTTTTTAAAATATAGTATATTTATAGTTAATATTTTATCATATTATGGTAAAAAATCAAAATATATTTGTTTTTATTATTATATTAAATAGTTATTTATACCTTTATTATATTAGTGCAATACTATTTATATAACTAATATTGTTAATATCCAATTTTAAAAATATAAAATACTTAAGTTTTTACTACAATGTTATTTGCTATAAGTTTATTAGTTATAAGTAAAATAATATTTGAAAAAAATTATAGAATATTTTAAAATTAAATTATAAAGTTTATTAAATTAATGTATAGAAATCATAATTACGCTAATGCAAATTTAATATAATGTAATTTATTATATAGTTAATATATTTATTTAAATAAAGGTAGAGGAGAATAAGTTTAACATGAAAGTACTAGTTGTAGATGATTCAAAGTTTATGAGGAACATTATCATAGACATATTCAATAAAAATAATATTAGTGTAGTAGGAGAAGCATCAAATGGTAGGGAAGCAATAAAAAAATATATTGAACTTAATCCTGAAATAGTAACTATGGATTTGACAATGGAAGAAACAGACGGAATAACTGCAATAGAAGAAATTATAAAATTAGATGCTAAAGCATATATTATAGCATGCTCTGCTATGGGACAACAGACTATAATTAGAGAAGCAATTGTAGCTGGTGCTAAGGGGTTTGTAGTAAAACCTTTTGAAGATGAAGACTTAATTAGAGAAGTTAGAAAATACCAGCAGTTAAAAGAATAATCTCAAAGGACTGCTATAAAATGCAGTCTTTTGAGATTATTTTTTATTAAATAAATATCATTCTGGGAATTCTTTTAATTTTCCAAAATATAAGCAATAATATAATGGACAAGAATAGGAGTGATAAAATGACGGTTTTTAATGCTTTAGGTAGTGTATTAAGTATAGTAATAATGATTTTATTTGGATATGTTCTTACGTATAGAGGGTGGTTTGATGAGAAGAGTTCTAAAGTATTTTCAAGATTAGTATGTAATTTAGCACTACCTTGCTTAATGATATCTAATTTAACCGAAAACTTTAATAAAGAAAAATTGAGCCATCTGGGAAAAGGACTAATTATTCCTTTTGTGTCAATGGCTATTTGCTATATTGTTAGTATAGTAGTTTCTAAAGTTATTAAGGTAAAGAAAGGGCGCATTGGTACTTTTAAGTCAATGTTTTTCGTATCTAACTCTATATTTATTGGATTGCCTATAAATATGGCCTTATTTGGAGAAAACAGTATACCTTATGTTTTACTGTACTATATTGCAAATACTACTTTATTTTGGACAATAGGAAGTTATGGAATAAGTAAAGATGGAGATACTAATCCAGATAACTTATTTTCAAAAGACACACTGATGAGAATAATATCACCGCCATTAATGGGTTTTTTAGCGGGGATAGTGCTAATACTTTTAAATATTCATTTGCCTAAATTCATTCTAGATACATGCAGATATTTTGGTAACTTAACTACACCTATTTCTATGATTTTTATAGGTATAACTATTTATTCAGTTGATATAAAAAAGTTAACGTTAACTATTGACATGATAGCTATACTCTTAGGAAGATTTTTTGTTTCTCCAATCCTCATACTGGTAATTGCACAATTTGTTGAGGTGCCTCTACTTATGAAAAAAGTATTTGTTATCCAAGCTTCTATGCCTGTTATGACTAACACAGCTATAGTAGCCAAGAACTCTAATGCCGACTACGAATATGCAACTATAATGACGGTTATAACAACTATATGCAGTTTGGTATTTGTTCCAATTTATATGTGGTTATTAGGATAAGTATAGTGTAGGGTTCCGCAGTGGAAACTTAGATATAAGAAAAAAAGTTAAACTAGTTATTATAAATAAAATTAATTTAATATATGAAACTGTAGTACAATAATATATTATTATCACCATAAATTTCAAATAGAAGGGGACTTGATATATGGATGCGAAAATTAAAATTCAAGTATTTGGTAAAAAAGATCATCCAATGCCTATAAAAAGTTGTAATTGTAGCAAAAAAAAGAACAGCTCTAGTGGATGCAGCAAATGCAGTGGTCATAAATGTGCCTCAGCTGTATCAAATAGTAGTTGCTGTTCTAATTCCAATAATAAAACATGTGAAACTATGGAAGAGGGTTTTTACGAATTTAAAAACTCTCTTTTAAGTAGTGATATTAAGAATAATATAGTTGTTGAGTTTATAGATATAGAAAGCTTAGAGTTTCAAAGCAATTATACTAGAGTTCATGAATTAATAGATAAAGGGTTTGATTTACCTATCATTGTTATAGACCAAATAATAAGGTATTATGGTGGTATATCTGCAATGTTAGTTTATAAGGATGTAAAAGAGTTAATTGAATTATAATTTATATTTAGTTGTATATATTCTGTGAGTTATAATATGGGTACTTAACTTAGAAAAAGTTTATATTTAATTTATGATATTATTAAATGTATTTAATTTACTATAGTACCATAATTGTAATACAATATTGACAAATTAATTTTTTAAAAATAGAATATATATCATACCATATTACTCAGAATTTTATTTTATAAAATTTGGTAATGGGAAAAACAAATCTGGATTAAGTTTAAATTTATAATATTTATTATAATTATAGAGGGGCGATTAATTTGGAAAGAGAAATTTATATGGATTATGCAGCAACCACATTTATAAAACCAGCTGTATTGGAAGAAATGTATCCATATCTTACAAAATATTATGGGAATCCTTCATCGGTATATCATATATCTAGAAAGACTAAAATGGCCATCGATACTGCAAGAGAGAGAGTAGCTAAAGCTATAGGTGCTAGACGCGACGAGATATTCTTTACTGCAGGCGGTTCGGAAGCAGATAACTGGGCAATAAAAGGAGCTGCTTTTGCACTTAAAGCTAAGGGAAATCATATTATTACAAGCAGTATTGAACATCATGCAGTTATGCATACTTGCCAATACTTAGAGAAGCAAGGGTTTGATATTACATATCTCCCTGTAGATAAGTACGGTTTTATAAATCTTAATGATTTACAAAAGGCAATAACTGATAAAACTATACTTGTATCAATAATGTTTGCTAACAATGAAATCGGTACTATTGAACCTATACAAGAAATAGGCAACATATGCAGAGAAAAGAAGGTTTTGTTTCACACTGACGCTGTTCAAGCTGTCGGGAATATACCTATTGATGTTAACGACATGAATATAGATTTACTTTCAATGTCTTCTCATAAATTTTATGGGCCTAAAGGTGTAGGAGCTCTTTTTATAAGGAAGGGATCATTAATAGACAGCTTAGTACACGGCGGTGCACAAGAAAGAGCTAGGAGAGCTGGCACAGAAAATGTTCCAGGAATTGTCGGTATGGGTAAGGCAATAGAATTAGCTGTTGCTAATTTAGAAAAAGAAAGTTCAAGGCTTGTTATATTGAGAGATAAGTTAATTGAAGGACTGCTTAAAGTACCAGGGACTAAATTAAATGGACCTGTTGGTGAAAAAAGGTTGCCAGGTAATATAAATGTAAGTTTTGAATCTATAGAAGGTGAGGCTCTTATTATAAACCTGGATACTTTAGGTATATGTGCTTCTACTGGAAGTGCATGTTCTGCAGGAGCCATTGAAGCTTCTCATGTATTAACTTCCATTGGCTTATCCAAGGAATTGGCTAAAGCATCTCTAAGACTATCTATAGGATCAAGCACAACGGAGGATGAGATTGATTATCTAATTCAGGTTATACCAGATATTATAGATAAATTGAGAAAAATTCATTTACAATGGAAGAATAGTTAAATTTTATGGTGGAATCCTATATAGATAAACAACCTAGAAACTTGGCTTGATCCCGTGATATGCTGTCAGTTCTTCGGCACCATAAATACTTTTTTATGAGTCTAAAGCTCGAACTTTATAAAAACCTAAGAACTTTTGATAAACTCGCTACTCTCAAACAATCTAAAGTTCTAAGATTTTTATAAAGTTCTTCGCTAAGACTCACTAAAAAAGTATTTAAATATACCTTCAGAACTGACAACATATCCCTATGTATAAATCGAATTTCCAAGTTGTTTATCTATATAGATAGTCACAAATTAAATTTAACTTATACGTAGGAATATGCTGCCAAAACTGAAGGCACATTTAAAAACTTTTTTTGTCAGTCTTAGTTCGCGTTTTTAGAAAATCTTAGAGCCTTATATATGTTTGAGCATAGCGAGTTTATATAAGGTTCTTAGATTTTCAAAAACACGAACTTTAGACTGACTAAAAGTTTTTAACGTGCCAAAGTTTGGCAGCATATTCCGAAGTATAAGTTAAATTTCGGACGTGACTATCTATATATATATTGATAAACAAGTTTTAAGGAATATATAAATACAATATTAGAAAGAGTGATAGAATGAAGAAAAAAGTTGTAGTAGGTATGAGTGGGGGAGTAGATAGTTCAGTTGCTGCTTATCTTTTAAAAGAGCAAGGATATGAGGTTATAGGGGTTACTATGCAAGTATGGCAAGAAGATGAAGAGTACGAGGCAAATGAGGGCGGATGCTGCTCTTTAAGTGCTGTTGAAGATGCTAGAAGAGTTGCTGACAAATTAGATATTCCATTTTATGTGCTGAATTTTAAGGATGTTTTCAAAAAAAATGTTATAGATTATTTTATAGATGAATATATGGAGGGAAGAACTCCTAACCCATGTATAGCTTGCAATAAATTTATAAAATTTGACGCCCTACTAAAAAAAGCAATGGATTTAGGTGCAGATTATGTAGCTACAGGTCATTATGCTACAATAGAAAAATCAAATGATAGATATATTCTAAAAAGATCTGAGGATGATAAAAAAGACCAAACTTATGCACTATATAATTTTACTCAATTCCAATTAGCACATACACTTATGCCTTGCGGTGCATACAAAAAAGAAAAAATTAGAGAAATTGCTAAAGAAATAGGACTGTTAGTTCATAATAAGAAAGATAGTGAAGAAATTTGTTTTATACCAGATAACGACCATGGAAAGTATATAAAGAAACAAGTGCCTAGTAAAGTAAGAGAAGGTTTTTTTGTTGACAAAAAAGGTAATGTTTTAGGGAAACATAAAGGTATAGTGTATTATACTATAGGTCAAAGAAAAGGACTGGGGATAGCCTTTGGCACTCCAATGTATGTTACTGATATTAATCCTTTAACAAATACAGTGGTTCTTGGTAGTGAAGAGGATATTTTTAAAACTGAATTAATAGCCAAAGATATTAATTTTATACCTTTTGATAAGCTAAATCAAACTCTTGAAGTGCAAGCCAAAATAAGATATTCAGCTAAGCCTTCTAAAGCCTTTATAACTCCTTTAGAAGATGGAAGAGTAAAGGTAGAGTTTGAAGCAAAACAAAGAGCAATAACTAAAGGACAGTCTGTAGTATTTTATGACAATGATATCCTCGTTGGTGGCGGTGTTATTAACGAGATAATTTAAGCATACAAATCTAAGTTAAATTTTAAGTCCATATTTATATAACAATAAAGAGCATTATAAAATATTATAATGCTCTTTATTGTTATAAGTTTAGTTAATTAAGTCTTTTGATTTCAAGAACTCTTCAGCCACTTTTTGAGGATCTGCACCGTTGTCTACTTTATAATTTAATTTTCTCATTTCATCTTCTGAAATTTTACCAGCTAACTTTGATAACAAAGGTTTTAATTCTGGATATTTTTCTAAGGTATCTTCTCTAACTAATGGAACAGCATAATATGGTGGAAAGAAGTTTTTATCATCTTTCAATAATTTTAAATTAAACTTTTCTATGAGCCCATCTGTAGAGAAGGCATCTGTTACTTGAGTAGCATTTTGTTCAAGAGAAGAGTATCTTAAACCACCATCAATACCTTTTACACTTTTAAAATTTAAATTATAAGCTTCTTTTAGTTTTGGATAACCATCGGGTCTATTGGTAAATTCCATAGTAGATCCTAGGTTCAAATTATTACTAACAGCTGAAAGGTCAGAAATATTATTAAGATTGTATTTTTTTGCAGTTTCTTGCTTTACAGCTATGACATAAGTATTGTTAAAACCTAAAGGATCCAGCCAAGCTATTTTGTAATTTTTATGAAAATAATCTTTAACTATATTATATACTTTATTAGAATCACTAATTGTATCTTGTTTCATTATATTTACTAAGCCAGTTCCTGTGTAATCTACATACATATCTACATCTCCAGATTTTATAGCATCAAAGACTATATTAGTTCCGCCTAAATTTAGCTTTCTTTCTACTTTATAGTCTGTATTATTTTCTATTAATGATGCTAATATGTTTCCAAGTATTAACTGTTCATTAAAATTTTTGGAACCTATAACTATTACATTAGATTCTTTTTTATAAGTAGCAAAGGCTCCAATAGATATAACTATTAATAATAAACATGCTACTAAAATTTTTGATTTTTTAGATTTGAAAAGTTTTCTTTTTTTTCTAGAGTTTGAAGTATTGCTACTAATTTTTATTCCTGTTGGTATAACTACTTTTTCTACTTTACCAATAACAAAATCTATAGCAAGTGCTAATAAGCAAGCAGGTATGGCTCCAGCTAAAATCATATGATTATTAACAGTTTGTACACCTGAAAATACTAAATAACCTAGTCCGCCAGCACCTATAAAAGCCGCTATAGTCATCAATCCTACAGCTGTTACTGCAGATATTCTTATACCTGACATAATAACAGGTAGCGCTAAGGGAAGTTGTATCTTAGTTAAAATTTCTGATTGAGTAAGCCCTATACCTTCAGCAGCTTCTATAGTTGATGTATTTATATTTGTTAGCCCAGTAAAAGTGTTTTTTATAATAGGGAGTAGGGAGTATAATACAACCATTGTAATAGCTGGTTTACTACCTATACCTAAAACTGGTATTAAAAAACCCAGTAAAGCTAAACTTGGAACAGATTGTATAATGTTCGATAGTCCTATCACTGTAGTAGATAGTTTTTTTACTCTTGCTATTAAAATACCAAGAGGTACTCCTAATACAACGGATATTAAAACAGCTAAGATAGTTAGCTCAATATGTTGGAAAAACAGTGTACTAATTTGTGATTTTCTTTCAATAGTAAATTTTATAAATTCATGTACATTGTTAAGAAGATTCATTATATTGTTACCTCCCTATCTATAAACTGATTGCTAAGAACAGAAAGTAAACTACTCCTAGTAATTAAACCTACTAAATTTAGGTCTTTATCTGTTACAGGCACATATCCTATATTCTCTTTGTTCATTATTTCTAAGACATTTATTATAGTATCATCATCTTTAATTGAGATTACGTTATTTTCCATTATGTCTCTCAATTTTATGTTTTTATCAGCACTTTTTCTGATATCTTTCAATGTTACCAATCCTTTTAATTTATTACTCTCATCAACAATGAGTAAGCTATCAACATGATTAGTTTGCATTATTTGAACTGCTTGAAGAGATGTCCTCTCAGCACTAGTTTTTATAGGATCTTTTATCATTATATCCTTTACTTTTATAAGTTCTGGTTGAGTCCAAATCATATTTTTACCAATAAATTCTTTTACAAATTCATTAGCAGGATTTTTTAATATATTTTCTGGTGTATCAAATTGTACTACGTTTCCATTCTGCATTATACAAATTCTATCTGCTAATTTTATTGCTTCATCCATATCATGAGTAAGCTATCAACATGATTAGTTTGCATTATTTGAACTGCTTGAAGAGATGTCCTCTCAGCACTAGTTTTTATAGGATCTTTTATCATTATATCCTTTACTTTTATAAGTTCTGGTTGAGTCCAAATCATATTTTTACCAATAAATTCTTTTACAAATTCATTAGCAGGATTTTTTAATATATTTTCTGGTGTATCAAATTGTACTACGTTTCCATTCTGCATTATACAAATTCTATCTGCTAATTTTATTGCTTCATCCATATCATGAGTTACAAATATGATGGTTTTCTTTAACTCTTGCTGTATATTAAACACCTGATCTTGTAATTGACTTCTAGTTATAGGATCCAGAGCGCTGAAGGGTTCGTCCATTAATATAATTTCTGGATTCATCATAAAAGCTCTAGCTATACCAATTCTTTGTTGCTGTCCACCACTTAATTCATTGGGATATTTATCCAAGTATTCCTCGGGATTTAAATCCACTAAGTTCAATAGTTCATAACATCTTTTCCTGATTTCTTCCTCTGTCCACTTTTCCAAAGAAGCTATTAGTGAAATATTTTCTCCTATAGTCATATGAGGAAAAAGGCCAGTTTGTTGTATAACGTATCCTATATTTCTTCTAAGCTTAATCGTATCTTCAGTTAAAATATTTTTTTCATTAACTAAAATCTCACCAGAGGTTGGAGCAATAAGCTTATTAATCATTTTTAAAGTAGTAGTTTTACCGCATCCACTTCTTCCTACAAATGCTACTAATTCCCCTTTTTTTATGCTTATATTCATATCCTTTAATATTAGCTTATCTTTAAAGTTTTTTTTAACATTTCTAAATTCTATCATAAGATGCCTCCTTGACATATAATTCAACTTTCTAATAATTATGCAAACAACAACTTGATTATAATATAAAGTTGTTTGATAGTAACAACTTCAATATAACACAAAGTTGTCACTCTGTAAAGTTTTCTTGATTTTTTCTGTATAAATAATTAAAATAATGATTGATTAGTATTGAATATATCTCTGTTATATGAGAAAAATATACTTGTAAAGTTAGGAGACTTATATATGTCAAATGAAACTATAACCAAACCAGTTTACCAGCAAATAGCTATTGATATAGCTAATAGAATAATATCAGGAGCATTACCAGTAGGAACTAAATTACATGGGAGATCTACTTTAGCTAGCCACTATAATGTTTCTCCCGAAACTATAAGACGATCTGTAATTTTGCTAAATGATATGGGCATAGTAGAAGTGAGTAAAGGCAGTGGTATTGTTGTTAAATCCGTAGATAAATGTATAAATTTTATTGATAAATTTAAAGACTTAGATTCAATAAGTTCTTTAAAAAAAGAAATATCTGATCTTGTAACAGAAAGACGTAACATAGAAAATAAATTGGAGTTAGCAATTGATAAATTAAAGGATTATTCAAATCGGTTTAACAGCACTAACCCTTTTGTTCCTTTTGAATTCCAAATAGTCAAAGGATCAAGTCTCATAGGAAAAACCACCTCAGAGGTGAAATTTTGGCAGAATACTGGTGCTACTATTATAGCAATAAGACGTAATAACCAACTGGTGTTGTCACCTGGTCCTTATGCAGTCTTTAATGAAAATGATGTTTTTATAGCAATAGGAGACGAAAATGCATATTTAAGGATTAAAAAATTTATGCAAGAATAGTAACCGAAAATATTTTCAGTTTATTACTTAAATACTGTCTAAATTCTTTTAGGAGTTGATAGTTATTGAATAGATATGTAATAGTTTGTGATTTAAAAGGAGTGGCCTCAAATTTTCATAATAAAATTACTGAAGATGTTTGTTCTAGGTTTAATAAGAAGAGACAAAAATTACCAGCGCATATTACCTTAAAAGCGCCTTTTGAAACAGATAAAATTTATGAATTAATACCTGTACTAGAGAAATTTGCAAATAAATACATAGCAGCACCTATTGAAATTAAAGGGTATGGTAAGTTTAGACAGGATGTAATTTATATGAACGTAAAAGTATCAGAGGAAACTAAAAAAATGCATGATGACCTTTTCGATGAACTAAATAAAATTCCTTGGATAAGTTTTAAAAAAAATGAGGGAAAAGATAGAGTATTCCATTGTACAATAGTATCTAAGAGTATAGGAGATAAATTTTATGAAATATGGGACTATTTAAACCAATTTCCCTGTGATTTTCATGAAATGTTTAATAACATATCTTTATATGAATGGAAAGACAATACTTGGGTAATTTATAAAGTTTTTAAGCTTAAAAACTTATAAATAAGAGGTTTTGTCAAAAGTTAAGGTACGTGTAGAATTTTTTAGATCACATTTATAATTAGACTCAATATATAGATACCCACGCCCGAAATTTAACTTATACTCCGGAATATGCTACCAAACTTCAGCACCTTAAAAACTTTTAATTAGTCTAAAGTTCGTGTTTATGAAAATCTAAGAAGCTTTGATAAACTCGTACCTCAAACATATCAAAACTTCTAAGATTTTCAAAAACACTTCACTAAGACTAATAAAAAAGTTTTTAAAAGTGCCATCAGTTTTGGCAGCATATTCCTACGTATAAGTTAAATTTAAGCTGTGGGTATCTATAATAAAAACACTATGAAAGTTTATTGAAATTCAATAAACTAATAGTGTTTTTATTTAATTATAAAAGATTATTAATAAATCCTCATATAAAAGTGTATTTTGGGGCAGTACCTTGTTGTTAGTTTATGTTATTAGGAATTACTGTTAGTTTGAAATTAAATTGTGAAACATAACTCGGAGCACTAAAAAACCAATAAAGTAGTGATGTTGTTGGATATGAGGTTATCATAAAATAAACCATTTTGCCGCAAGAGTCGGGTAAATTAGGATTATCAGCAACATAAAAGCTTTTGATAAGTTGACAATTTTCTATCTTTTGAAAAGAAGGACCTGATAAATGCTCAGAGGCAGAAGTGTTATACGGAATTTCAACAATGAATGTTTCGTATATAGACAAGACTATATCTTTGCCATGGTCTATATTAGTAATAACTCTCATTAGTAGTAACCTCCTCATAATATATACTATATTATAGATTATATTAATGAAAAAGGTTCGCTTTTATCATTACATTTACTCTATACTATAAAGTGAAACTTTACTCAGGTGGAGTTTTGACTCCATCTGAGTATTAGTTGAACGAATCCAGAGCGTAGCAGCCGTTGACTCTCCGCTTGTAGAAGCGGGAGTCTTACGGATGGTAGCTAATGGATAAATTACTGCCATTAATATACTAGCAAAAATTCAATATCGTAACAGATTGTAGTATATCTTCATATTATAAATTAGTTATAGCACTAGTAGCAATTTGTGGGGGATTTAATTTGGCTAATTATTATAATGATATGGATAAATTTAAGGATCTTTTTTTATACCTTTTTCCTAAGTATATAGATAATATAGACAAAATAAATTTCTTAGGAACAGACTACATAAATAATAATTCAAAGTCAACAGATGGAAATCTTAAAAAAGATGTAGTAAATACCACACAAAGTGTTCCAAAAGCTAGTGTTAATGGAAACCCTCAGAAAAGTGATAAAACTACTACATCAGATAAAGTGAATACTCCTAAAGCAAATACTCCTAGCAGTAGTAAACCTACAACTAACTCCAATTCTAAAACAAATGATAATAAGTTAGGAGGAGGAGGTAATACTGCAAAGCTCAGTG
>NZ_JABAIW010000027.1:0-68908 GCF_014231265.1 Clostridium sp. DJ247
TCACTTCAACAGATTAACTAAGGAACAACAGAAGGAAGTTATAAGCAGAACTTTCCATGAAGCTCTGTAACTTATAGGATTACCAATATAGATAAGAAAAAACTGTTAAGAATAGATGAAAACGAACGAACACTTACAAGATAACATATAAATATAAAAAATAGATATAAAAAATAGATATATAAAAATAGCCATATCCTTATAGTTAAATATATATTAACTTAATATTAATAAATATGCCCGTTGTCTTTACGTCAACGGGCATATTTATTAATTAGGAAGTTTATTATATAATATTTTTAGATTCAAAAGATGATATATTTTATGGAGGTATCATATGACAATAGGTAAAATTCACTCTTTCGAGAGCATGGGATTGGTAGATGGTCCAGGAATAAGATGTGTAGTATTTATGCAGGGATGTGTTTTAAGATGTTTATACTGCCATAATCCTGATACTTGGGCATTTAATTGCGGAACAGAAATAACACCACAAGAATTAGTTAAAAAGATAATTAGATTTAAACCATATTTTAAAAATAATGGAGGTGTAACTTTTTCAGGTGGTGACCCATTAATGCAGCCAGACTTTTTAAAAGAAGCTTTAAAGTTATGTAAAGATGCAGGTATCCATACAACTATTGATACTGCTGGATATGGGGTAGGGAAGTACGAAGAAATTTTAAAATATACTGACTTAGTGATACTTGATATAAAGCATGTTGATGATGATGGTTATAAGAATTTAGCTGGAAGAAGTAAAACTGGATTTGATGAATTTTTAGATGCTGTGCAAAAAAGTAATACAAAACTTTGGATAAGGCATGTAGTAGTGCCAGGGTTAACAGAGGTCGAGGAACATATAAAGAAATTAGCTAAAATTATAAAAGGTATTAAAAATGTAGAGAAAGTCGAACTACTGCCATACCATACCCTTGGTATAGATAAATATGAGAGATTAGGTATAGATTACAAGTTGGCTGGTCTAGAACCTATGGATAAGGAAAAAACAAAAAAACTACAAGAACTTTTGCTAAATGAATTAAAATAAAAATACATTAAAAAATAAAAACTATATTACGAATACTATAAATAGGTGTTGCGTAATATAGTTTTTTTTATATGTTATTTTTTTAATTCTGCAATACAGCTAGTACAGATATTCTTGCCTTTGTAGTTTATTACGTCTTTAGCATCACCACAAAATATGCAGGAAGGGTTGTACTTTTTTAATATAATATTATTTCCTTCTACATAAATTCCTAAAGAGTCTTTTAGGTCAATCCCCAAAGTTCGTCTTAATTCTATAGGTAAAACTATTCTTCCTAGTTCGTCCACTTTTCTAACAATACCAGTAGATTTCATGTGATTTCCTCCTAAACAAAATTCGACTTATTATTTAATTAAATAATAACATTAATGCTATTATTAGTCAATGTAATTTATAAATTTTAATATAATATATAATAAATATATAAATATGGATTTATGTGGCATGAAATCGTTGCATAAAAATAATTTGTTAAATAAAAAATAAATTATGAACTGGGTAAATTTGTAGTTAAATTAAGTAAAATAAAATTGTTCTATATATATTAATGTGATATACTAATAAGGTAATTAGTTATATAGAGTATGCTAAATAATTTTAAATAATATTTAATGTTAACTAATAGCATTATTATAAATACATAAAGTAAAAGGAGAATATGAACATGGTTTACTATAATGAAGATGATTTATGTATAATAGAAAACGATTTACGATATTTAGAATTATTGTCCAAACAGTACCCTTCAATTTCAGCAGCAAGTACGGAAATAATAAACTTGCAGTCTATATTAAATCTACCAAAGGGGACAGAACACTTTATAAGTGATATTCACGGTGAGTATGAGTCCTTTACTCATATGCTTAAAAATGCATCAGGGGTTATAAGAAGAAAAATAGATGATGTATTCCAAAACTCACTAAGAGAAAGAGAAAAAGATGGACTAGCAACTCTAGTGTACTATCCAGAACAAAAGATAGAACTAATTAAAAAAAATAAAAGTAATAAAGAAGATCTAGAGGATTGGTATAAGATAACATTAAATCAGATTATACAATTATGTAAAAATATAAGCAGTAAGTATACAAGATCCAAAGTAAGAAAGGCACTTCCGAAGGATTTTGCATATATAATTGAAGAACTTCTTCATGAAAATGTAGATATAGTAGATAAGCAAGCATACTATAATGGTATTATAAAAACCATTATTGATATTGACAGGGCTAGTGAATTTATTATAGCAATATCAAAAGTTATTCAAAGGCTTGTAGTTGATAAACTTCATATTATAGGGGACATATATGATAGGGGTCCTGGTGCAGATATTATCTTAGATGAGTTGATGAAACATCATTCTGTTGATATCCAATGGGGAAATCATGACATGTTATGGATGGGTGCAGCAGCTGGATGCCAGGCTTGTGTAGCTAACGTACTTAGAATATCCTTAAGATACGCTAATCTCAGAATCATTGAAGATGGATATGGAATAAATCTATTACCACTAGCTACTTTTGCCATGAGGTCTTATGAAGATGATATCTGTGAAAGATTTATTCCAAAAGTATTGGATAAAAATCTAAATGAAAATGAACTATTTCTTTTTGCAAAAATGCATAAGGCTATATCAATAATTCAGTTTAAAATTGAGGGTAATATAATAAGAAGGCATCCAGAGTTTGATATGGAAGATAGATTATTATTAGATAAAATAAATATAGAACAAGGGGAAATAAACTTATATGGTAAAACATATAAGTTAAATGATACAAATTTTCCTACGGTGGATTGGGAAGATCCGTATAAGCTGACTCATAGAGAATTAGACTTAATAGAAAAACTAACTCAATCCTTTAGTAATAGTGAAAAATTTCAACGTCATATAAAATTTTTATATAATAAAGGCAGTATGTATTTAGTTTATAATTCTAATTTACTGTTTCATGGTTGTATACCCCTAAATGAGGATGGAAGCTTTAAGGAAGTTAAAATAGGCAACACAAAATATAGTGGAAGAACGCTGCTGGATAAGGTTGATCTTATAGCAAGAGATTCATTTTTTATTAAGAATGATATGAAATTGAAAAAACATGCTTTAGATATGATGTGGTATTTATGGTGTGGACCTGACTCTCCAATGTTTGGAAAAGCCAAAATGACTACTTTTGAAAGATATTTTATTGACGATGAAAGTACTCATAAAGAGGAAAGAAGTTATTATTACAAATATAGAGAAAACGAAAATATATGCAAAAATATTTTAAGTGAATTTGACCTTAATATAAACACTTCGCACATTATAAATGGACATCTTCCTGTAAAGACAAAAGATGGAGAGAGTCCTATAAAAGGAAATGGAAGGCTACTTGTAATTGATGGTGGGTTTTGTAAGGCATATCAACCACAAACTGGAATTGCAGGATACACTTTAATTTATAATTCTTTTGGACTATTACTAACATCACACGAACCATTTTCTACTATAAAAGATGCAGTAGAAGAAGATAGAGATATTTTATCCTCTACAATAATATTAGAACATGTAGTAAAGAGAAAAAGAGTATCCGATACAGACATAGGTGTAGAACTAAAAAAACAAATTACAGATTTAGAGAAACTGCTTACTGCTTATAGAAAAGGTCTAGTTAAAGAAGGGGCAACGGACAGCAGTATTTAAATAAAATCACTGTATATCAGATTTTTAATTCATAATACATACAATATAGGGTTTCTAAGAGGAAACTTAACTTATACTCCGGAATATGTTGCCAAACTTCAGCACGTTAAAAACTTTTAATCAGTCTAAAGTTCGTGTTTTTGAAAATCTAAGAAGCTTTGATAAACTCGTACCTCAAACATATCAAAGCTCCTAAGATTTTCAAAAAACACTTCACTAAGACTGATAAAAAGTTTTTAAATGTGCTTCAGTTTTGTCAACATATTCCTACGTATAAGTTAAGTTTCGAGTTAAAAACCCTACCCTATAGATAGCCACAACTTAAATTTAACTTATACGTAGGGATATAGTACCAATGTTGAAGTCACATTTAAATATTTTTTTATTAATCTTAGTGAAAATTTGAGAAAAAATCTTAGAACTTTAGATATGGTTGAGCATAGCGAGTTTATCAAAGTTCTTTTATATTATTATGAAACTCCTCCTCCTTACGTCAGAGGAGTAAGCGATTCGCACAAAATCACAGATTTTGGCTCTCTGCTTAAATTTGAACTTTAGACTAATTAAAAATATTTAACATGACGAAACATGATAATATATCCGGTCGTATAAGTTAAATTTCGGGCGTGACTATCTATAGTAGTGATGAAAAAATTCTGCAAATAGCCTCAAAGGCTTTAATAAAAGGTGAAAGATTAGTAAAGTATTCTTCAGTTACCCTTTTACTGTTTTTCAAATCTTCATAAAATAAACTTTCCAATTGTTCAGTTGTCTCTTCATCATAAATAACTGCATTTATCTCATAATTTAACACGTAACTTCTAATATCCATATTTGCGGTTCCGATGGTACATATCTTACCATCTACTGAAGTAGTTTTAGCGTGTATAAAACGTTTTGGATCATAAAGATATACTCTTACTTCATTTTTAGCCATTTCTGCTAAGTAGGTTCTAGATGCATAATAAACTAGAATGTGATCACATCTAGCAGGAAACAGTATATGGACGTTAACTCCACTTAAAGCTGCAATTTTTAGCGCATTAGCTATACTTTCACTTGGTATAAAGTAAGGGGTGGTAATATAAATATGGTCCTTTGCCATACTTATCATCTTTAAAACCGCCTGTTCTATAGCTGGGAATTCCGAGTCAGGACCACTTTTTACTAACTGCATGAGTTTTTCGCTGCTGCTGCTATTCTCCATAGTAGGAAAGAATTCTTCAAAGTCATCACCATAGTAGAAAAATTCTTTATTTGCTTCTTTTATTGTTGCAAAATCATCCAAGAATACTGCTTGGAGTCCATATACAAAATCTCCTCTAACCATAAGGTGAGTGTCTCGCCAATATCCAAATTTGCTTTTTCCAATATACTCATCACCTATATTGATACCCCCGGTAAAACCTACTTTTCCGTCTATAATTACTATTTTTCTATGATTGCGATAATTAATTTGTGTATTAATTTTTCTCAGTAAAGGAGCTAAGAAATATGAATATTGCACTATATCTACACCAGCTTTTTTTAAATCATCAACGTACTTCCTTTTTAGCCGTATACAACCTACTCTATCAAATATGATTCTTACTTTAACGCCGGACATAGATTGCTTAATTAGTATATCTTTTATTTCATTACCAAGTTCATCACTTTTAACTATATAATACTCCATGTGAATATGGTGTTTGGCTTTTAAAAGTTCCTCTTTAAGGGCTTGGAATTTCTCTTTACCATCTTTGAAAATAGTTATATTATTGTATTTAAATAGAGGTGATTCACTATTTTTATATAAAAGTTCAATAAGAGAAGTATAAGTGTTATCTTTTATTCCCTTCATTACCTCATATATTAATTCTTGAAGGTTAATATTAGTTTCATTATGAAGCTTGTGCTTTTTCCAATTTCTCCCTAAAAATATATATGCAAATAACCCTAAGAAAGGAAATACAACAAATACCAAAAGCCATGCTATAGTCTTTTCAGGATTTTTCCTTTCCAATATTATTACAGTAACAGATATTATAGCATTAACTATAATTATCCAGTATAAAGCACTTCTCAAATTATGCCCACCTCCCTAAGTAATAATTTATACTATACTAGAATGTAAAAACTAACTTGAGATACTAATGTGTTTAATAATTATTCTCTTATATAGAAATATTAATTTAATTATAACATATTAAGCTGATCAATAGTCATAAAAATGTAAAATTACTTAAAATATGACATAATCGATTAAATTATTATGAAAAGTTTGTATTAGTTTGTAAAACACATCTTAATTATAGAATACACTTATTATGAAAAAATAAACATAGTAGTATTACTTTATAATATGATAAAACACAACAGTAAGTAGTCATCAGATAAATTATTTATATAGATGGAACTTTTAAAGTTAATTTAAAGATTTAGTACCTATAAAAATCTATTAAATAAATTTTACTGTATCAGGTTAATATAAAAAATTATTGAGTGAATAGACTTTTATATAAAAACATAAAATAATGTTGAATTATATATAGTAATAAGTATAAGGATGTGAAGTTATTATGCCAATAACAACTGTAAAATCTACTACTAAAAAAATTAAAGATAAAAACTCAGTTATATGTGAGAGTAGAGGATTTAATTTTACTTTAGAACCAACAGCTGAAAATGATAACATGAATTCAGCTATGAATCCCATGGAAGCTTTATTAGGGTCACTAGGAGCATGTGTAACTCTTATTACCCTTAATCATGCTAAAAATAATGGTATAAACATAGAAGATATTTGGGTGGAGCTAGAGGGAGATCTTGACTCTGATGGAACAATGTCGCCCAATATAAAATCAGGTTACACTGATATAAGATGTAAAGTTCATATAGACACTGATGCTAGTCAGGAGCAGATTAGTAATTTGATGGATACTGTAAAGAGCAAAGCTCCAGTGGCAGATACAATACAAAGTGGAGTTAAACTTGATATAGTTAATATAAAGCCAATAAAAACTATGATTTAATTTAAAATTTTAGATTTATCAAATAAAGTGAAAGCAGAGAGCCAAAATCTGTGATTTTGATATGGTCGCTTACTCTGTGAGTACTCATCTGATCTAAGGAAGATGAGTTTCATATAAAGATGGGAGTATTAGAGCGGGTAGTTATCGGATAAAAAACAAAGCAGAGAATTAAATAGTTCTCTGCTTTGTTTTATTGTTAGTTAATTAAGTGTTAACACAATGTTAAAATTAATAATAAATTGTCATATATTATGAGCTACTATTATATTTTAACAATAACGAAAAAATTACTATTGTAAATTTTTTGTCATATTGTGTTACTTTATGATAAAATTAAGATGTTTATATTTAAATAAAAGAGGTAAATTTAAAAGAAAGGGAAAAAGTATGAAATCAATTATTTTATATTTAATGTTTGTAGCATTTTTATTAGGTACTATTCCAAGTAGATTTATAGTAAATAGATTAAAGAAACAAGGAAAAATTAAAGAAGCTGAAAAAGTTTCCATATCAGTACTTTTACGATGGGCTAACTTTACTGTAAAGCATGCAGGAGTTAAATTACATGTAGAGGGGCGGGAAAATATACCAGAAGGAAATTGCCTTTTTGTATCAAATCATCAGGGCGTATTAGATATACCCGTAATATTATGTGCAATAAATAAAGCTATAGGTTTTATAGCAAAAAAAGAGTTGTTGAAATTTAAATTGGTTAGTTCATGGGCCAAGGAGAATCATTGTGTGTTTATAGATAGATCTAATATAAGAGAATCTATAACTGCAATTAATGAAGGAGCCGAAAATCTTAAAAATGGTTACAATATGGCTATATTTCCAGAAGGAACAAGAAGTAGAGGTCATAGAATGGGCAAGTTTAAAAAGGGTAGTTTGAAGCTTGCATTAAAGTCAAATGCTTTGGTTGTTCCAGTGACCATAGATGGTACTTATAAAGTAGTAGAGGCTAATGGCTGGAAGGTTAAACCAGCACATGTAAATGTAGTTATATCAAAACCAATTGATGTTAGTGATTTAACAAAAGAACAACAACAAAATCTATCTGAACTTATAGAGAATACTATAGAGTCTAACCTATCAAAAATTATTAATAAACAGAACTCTTAGCTTATTTTTTTGCACCTTTCCTTAATAATCTATATAATATTAAAAAGATGTTAGCAACAATTGCTAACAAGAAACCTGTTTGTAAAAAGGTATAGGAAGACTTTTTACAAACAAATTCTATGCTGACTTAAATTACCACAGCAATTATTACGTTAAATAATGAACTTATACTATACCCCGCTCAAGGTGCATGAATATTTGAATTAAAATCTATCATAATCTGTAAAGATAAACTATAATTGTTTTTAAAATATAATGGCACAATTATATGTAAGTTCCACCATAAATATATATGCAAAATTAACAATTTTCAAAATTTTTACAAGTGTAAAATAATAAAAATTATGATATAATCAGAGTATAGATATAACTTAAATAAATGGGAGGGGAAAAATTGCTAAAGTGCGAAGTCTGTGGTAAACTAGCGGATAAACATCATATTGTGTACAGAAGCCAGGGTGGTATAGATTTTCCGCTTAACTTTAAGTATCTTTGTTCCGAGCATCATAGGGGTAGGACAGGTCCACACAAGAATAGAAAGTTAGATTTAGAGTATAAGCTTGAAATGCAGAGCAAGTTAAACTTAGTATTGCATAAAGAATTCTATACTATAGATGAATTAGTACCATTAATCCAGATAAACAAAGGTATGTTAAAAAGATTATTTAAAGAATTTAAGTTATACAAGGAAGGATACAAAAAGTCAGATATAATATACAGGCTTATGGGTAAAAAAGTGTACACAGAAGATATGCTAGAAGAATATTATGATTTTATAATAAACTTTTAAATATGTATTCTTAGTATAAAAGATTCTAAGAATATATAGTAAAAGTTTATATATATTTATTTATATAAGTACAATTATTAATAATAAAATAGCAAATGACAAGAGGTATAAATGCTTGTCATTTGCTATAAAAATATATTATACATAATTATTTCTAAAGAAAATTTTCTCAATATTTAATAAATTTTACTTTTTTATAAAAGATAAAGTTTATTTATTGATAAACACTAAACTTTAAAGTAGATTATACGAAATATAAGCAAATTATTTAAATTTCCTTTATAAATAAAATTAATTATATTAGAAAGAGGGGGAATAACTATGAACGAAAATATATTAATGCTTTTAAGCCTAGATGAAATTAGCAGTACTGTAAAAGGATTAAGACTTGCATTAAATTACATTAATGATAAAGAAATAAAAATAGATGAAAAATTTAAAAAAGATATAGATGATATGTTAAAAAAATTACGATATGTTGAATCTGAGTATATAAAAAAAGCTGATTAGTAAACTTTTATAAGTATTGCTTATAAGTAGTTCTTTTAGTAATAACAAAAAACCCTAGTGAGTTAATCACTAGGGTTCTTATATACTAAATGTGAGAACCATTATCTTCATTTCTTATAGCTCTTGCCTTAGCATGGGGTGCTGCAGTATTGCCAGTATCCATATATCCAGTTCTAGAATCTAAACTATTTTCATTATGATCATTTGCAGATTGTAACTTTGAATCTTCTATATTAACAAATTTCTTTCTTGTCATAACTATACTCCACCTTTATTTTATAGAATATGCCTTTTATATTTTAAATCTACCAATTTTACTAGTAGTAAGACTCTTGCTTCTGTAGTATAGAATTAACTATTTTTACTCTATAGATTTGTTTAACCTAAAGTTTCACATTACCTTGCTGAGTATTTTCCAGATGTTCCTGGTATTTCTTTGTTAACTCTTCTGTGTTCAAACTTTTTTCCGGTTTGTTTAGTGAATTTTTCTTCTCCAAGAACTTCAATTTTCTTTTTAACCATTCATAACTCCCCTTTCAAGATTATTTTCTCCTATGCTAAGTGTTTTATTCTAAAAAAATCATATGATAAAATTTTAAAATATAGACATTTAGACTTGAAACTTATATAAAGTTTTATGTAATCAGTTCAATACTTTTAAATTTTTAAATTCTTTATTGACAAATATAATATAAAGTATTATTATGTATTACATAAACATATACTTAATCTTTTGACAAGGAGTAGTAACTATAAAGTTTAGTTTTAGAGAGTTGAGGATGGTGGAATCTCAATACCATAACTAATAGTGAATGGACCTTAGAGGAGTAAGCCGAAATTCAAACATATTTGAAGAGTAGTATTTACCGTTAACCATACGTTATAATGGGTAGGACATGTTAGTGTCTGAAAATGAGAGGTGCTTATTTTAGCACAATTTAGGTGGTACCGCGGATATATCTCCGTCCTATTTTTAGGACGGAGTTTTTATTTTACAAAAATATATTTTTGTTAACAGAAAAGTTCCTCTAAAAATTCTAAGGGAAGTATTAGTATGTTGTGAAAGGTAAAAGTTTTTATATGAATTAGCAATTTATTTAATAATTAATTTTTAAAAGGAGATGTGTATATTTATGAAAATAAAAAAAGTTATAATAAATTCATTATTTTTGGCTATAGGAGCTGTTTTACATCAAATTGCTCCACCTCTATTATTTGGAATGAGACCAGATTTTTCACTAGCTATGCTATTTATAATACTGGTTTTAAATGATGATTATAAGACTTGTTTAATATCAGGTGTGGTAGCAGGAATATTAGCAGCAGCTGCCACAAGCTTCCCAGGTGGACAACTAGCAAACATAGTAGACAAATTTGTAACTACAAATATTATGTTCTTCCTAATACAACCTTTAAGAAATATAAATATTATGTTTTTTTTAAGAGAAGATTTATCAAGTAGGTTAAATAATCAGATAAAAATTATTTTAACTACAGCAATAGGAACTATAATAAGTGGAACAGCTTTTTTATCAGTAGCATTTTTAACTGCAGGGTTGCCAGGAAAATTTAGCGTATTATTCATAGGAGTAGTTCTGCCAGGTTGTTTAATAAATACTATAGTTGCTGCAATTTTATTCAATGCTTTAAATATAGCCATAAAACGTGGAGCTATTAAAGGAATGTAACTAATTAAAGGTTGCTATAGGTTTAAACCTATGCAACCTTTAATACTTTAGTTTTAGGTATTAATCATACTCCAATTGCTTTATAGATTCTTTTCTATTTTTTTGTTTTTCTTTTACGTTTTCTAGAGTTTCATCATCCATCTTAGAACCAAAGTGATCAACATATTCTTTAGTATCTTCATAATTTTCCTTTAAGTTCTCTAACTGATGGTCATCATAGGTAGGGCCATAAAGGATAGTATTTTTTAGATGTTGAAGTTCAGCTTCTCTAGCTAATTGTATATCTCTTGCGTGAGCTTTTCCTTTAGGATCACCTATGTTTGAGTATTGCTCTAAATGTCTTTCAGTTCTAGTATGGTTTTCTACAGTACTCATTAATTGATCTATACGATGTTCAGTTTCTTCTTCATATCTTCTTTTTGATGCTAATCTATCATTTTCCTTATTTTCTACTTTTGTCATTAATAATTCCTCCTCACAACCATAAGATACATTCTTATTTTGGGTTTTATGAAGAGGTTTAATACTATAGAATCTTTACTAAAATTACAAGTATTTTAGTAACTATATTTTAAAATCATTAAATTGGAATACAAAACATTAATTTAAATTACATAAAATTTAAATTAATGTTTTTTATATGTAGATATATAACTTTAAAACCTGTTATGCTCAGCTGGATATTTATTCATATAGATACACACAGATTAAATTTAACTTATACGTAAGTATATATTACCATGTTGAAGTCACATTTAAATATTTTTTTATTAGTCTTAGCGAAAATTTTAGAAAAGCCTTAGAACTTTAGATATGTCTGAGGTACGAGTTTATCAAAGTTCTTAGGCTTTTCTCAAATTTGAGCTTTAGACTAATTAAAAATATTTAACGTGACAAAACATGGTAATATATACTGGAGTATAAGTTAAATTGCGGGCATGGTTATCTATATCTAAGATTTTTCATACTTAAATCTAAAACTTTAAAAGAATGAGTCAAAGCACCTGTAGAAATGTAATCTATTCCTGTTTTAGCTATAGCTCCTATAGTATCTAAAGTAACATTACCAGAAGCTTCAATCTCCGCTTTTCCATCTATAAGCTCCACTGCTGTTGTCATAGTTTCTATATCCATATTATCAAGCATTATTATATCAGCCTTATATTCTAGAGCTTCTTTAACTTGCTCTAGGCTTTCCACTTCCACTTCTACTTTTCTCACAAAAGGAATATTTTTTCTTGCGGTTTCTATAGCAGTTTTTATTCCACCAGCAGCATCTATATGGTTATCCTTTATTAAAACCCCATCATTTAGACCAAATCTGTGATTTGTTCCTCCACCAACTTTTACAGCATATTTTTCGAATACTCTCATATTAGGTGTAGTTTTTCTAGTATCTAAAAGCTTCACATTTGTTTCTTGTAATTTTTCAACAAACTCTCTAGTTAGAGTAGCTATTCCACTCATTCTTTGAAGAAAGTTTAAAGCAACTCTTTCACCTGTTAATATGGTTTTGGTGTTTCCATGTATTTCTGCAATCTTTTGTCCTTTATAGATGTTATCAGAGTCTTTTACATAAAAATTCACAATAACATCTCCTAGTATAGAAAAAACTCTTTGAAAAACTTCAGTACCAGCTATTATACCATCTTCTTTAGCAATCAAATCTACAGTAGCTTGTTTATTGTGAAGGATTATAGATTCGGTGGTTATATCTCCATAGTATATATCTTCGTTAAGTGCTCTTTTTATAATATCATCAGCTAATAGCCAATTCATTCTTTATATCTCCTCTCAATTCTATAATGGCATTGGTAAGTATTTTTTTGTTTAATGTTTTTATACAATTTAAATCAAAATTTGAATTAAATACATTAATATCTTTAACTGATATACCATCAATCCTATTATTGATGTCGCAGGCTCCTCTTCTAGAAAAAACTAAAGCCTCTAAAAGGGAATTACTTGCCAGTCTGTTAGCACCGTGAACACCAGTACAGCTAACCTCACCAAATGCATACAAACTTTCCATAGATGTTTTACCGTATGAATTAACAGCTATACCACCCATAAAATAGTGCTGTGCAGGTGTAACAGGTATAGGTTCCTTTGATATATCTATACCATTTTTCAAGCATTCACTATAAATTGTAGGAAATCTATTTTCTAAAAAGCTTTTTGGCATAAAACTAACATCAAGGTAAACACACTCTGAATCAGTATTCTTTTCTTCTTCAAGTATACGCTTACTAACCACATCTCTAGGAAGCAGCTCATTTACAAATCTTTGTCCACTATTGTTAATAAGTTTACCACCTTCACCTCTAACCGATTCAGAAATTAGAAATTTTTTTTTGCTAGTATCCTTAGTGAAGAGAGCAGTAGGATGAAATTGAATATAATTTAAATTCTTCACCTGAATTCCGTTTTTTAAAGCAATAGCTATACCATCACCTGTTATTATTCTCTCATTAGTGGAGCTTTTGAATAAGCCACCAATTCCTCCTGTAGCCAACACTGTAACTTTGGCATAAATATTAATTTGTTTATCTTCTTTTATACATACTGCACCTATACATGTATTATTATTTTTTAATACATCAATTACACATAAATTTTCAACTATCTTTACATTTTTTTTAGATAAAACATTATTTAAAAGAGTTTCTTCTACTTTTGCTCCTGTTTTATCTTTGTAATGAACTATTCTGTTAACTGTATGGGCACCTTCTCTAGTAAAAGACAACTCCTGTTTTTCTTTGGTAAAGTCTACACCAAGTTGTAGTAATTGGTTAATATTGTCCATAGACTCTTCTGCTAAAATTTTAACTGCATTAATATCATTTAAGTATTGACCAGCTTTCATTGTGTCGTTAACAAAAACATCTATATCAGTATAACCTCTAGCAACGGATATTCCACCTTGAGCTAAATTAGAGTTACATTCATCAGCTTTACCCTTGGAAACCATTAATATATTTAAATCCTCTCGTAAATTGAGAGCTGTATAAAGGCCTGCCACTCCTGTTCCTACTATTAGAACGTCAGTAATCATATCCATATAATTTTACCTCCCTAGTTCATGCATCATTGCTAATGAGTTATATGCTTTTTGTCTAACCTCTTCGTCAACTTCAATATTATATTCCATATTTAAAAGACTATTATGAACATCTGTAAGATTAGTTTTCTTCATATTGATACAAGACATTCCTCCACCAGGAAGATAAAATTCTTTATGAGGATTTTTAGTTTTAAGTTGATGAAGGACTCCTTCTTCAGTAACAATAAGAAACTTATTCCTAGAGGAATTATTTACATAACTTATGATTTCGCCAGTACTTCCTAGAAAGTCTGCAGCTTCTCTAACAGGTTTTTCACACTCAGGATGAGCAAGAATTACTATATCATTATGCAAGTTTCTTGCTTTTTTTAATTCATCAACTCTAACTTTTTTATGAGTTATACAAAAGCCATTCCATAAAATAATATTTTTTTCAGGCACTTGTTGTTGAACATATTCGCCTAAATTTTTATCTGGTAAAAATATTATTTCGTTTTCTTTAATATTCTTTAATATTTTTACAGCATTAGATGAAGTACAACATATGTCTGATACTGCTTTTACTTCTGCTGTTGAATTTATATAACAAACAACCTTAGCGTTAGGGTGTTTTCTCTTAAGTTCCTCTACATCTGCAGCATCTGCCATTTCAGCCATAGGACAACCTGCATCTATAGCTGGTAACAGTACAGTTTTCTCAGGAGAGAGTATTTTTGCACTTTCAGCCATAAATTTTACTCCGCAAAATACTATAACTTTTTCACTACATTCTTTTGCCACTTTACTTAAATAGTAAGAATCGCCAACCGCATCAGCTATATCTTGAATATCAGCTCGTTGATAATAATGTGCTAAAATGAATGCGTTTCTTTCTTTTTTTAATTTTATTATTTCTTCTTTTAAATTTACTACCATAATTTTGCCTCCGTAAGCTATACAATATACTTTACAAGTGTATATACACCGATATATAAAATATACCACCAAAGAATACTTATATCAACTTATTTATTTGTATTGTTAATGGAATTTTTAAGGAATAATGCTGTTAAAATGGTAGAGTAATCTATTTAGATACCCACGCTGGAAATTTAACTTACACAATAAGAAAAGAATAATAAATTTTATAGTAGGATAACATAAGTAATGTACACAAAATGCATGGAGGTGTTACATTTGGGTAAAATAGGTGATAAAAGAAACTTTAAGCAAAAAGGATTTAAAGATCAAAATCAATTTTCTAAAAATCAGATAAAGCAAACTATAGAGAAAAGAGCCTATAATGAGAGTGGATGGAATAACAAAGATGGAGAACAGTATGAATAGAATATAAATTCTGATCTCAATGGGAAGTGTAATACTGAAATAAGCACAGTAATATAAATATATAACTTTTACAAAAAGCTTGTTGTGATATAAGTAGTATTGTCGCGGCAAGCTTTTATTAACGATTAAAATGTAGGCTTATTATACTAAGCTTTGAATCTTAGACGAATTTATAATTAAATGATATAATACTTTTGAAAATAAAAGAATTATAGGGTTCCAGATTAGAACCCTATAATAAACTAGTTAAGAGGTAAAAAATATGTTTTTGATGATTGATAACTATGATTCTTTTGTTTATAACCTAGTAAGATATTTTCAAGAATTAAATGAAAATATTAAGGTATTTAGAAATGATGAAATAAATCTGAATGATATAGATAAAATGGACATAGAGGGTATTATAATTTCTCCTGGACCTAAAAATCCACAGCAAGCAGGAGTTTGTGTAGATGTAATAAAAAAGTTCGGAGGTAAGATACCTATTTTGGGTATATGTCTAGGTCACCAAAGTATAGGTTATGCTTTTGGTGGTAATATAGTTAATGGAAAAGATCCTATTCATGGGAAAATATCAAAAGTATATCATAATGAAACGGGCGTGTTTAAGAAGATAAAGAACCCTATTAAGGTTACTCGATATCATTCTTTAGTTATAGACGAGATGACTCTGCCACAATGTTTTACAATAACTTGCAAAACAACAGATGGGATTATAATGGGAATAAGACATAAGGATTATTTCATTGAAGGAGTACAGTTTCATCCTGAAGCGGAGCTGACGGAATGTGGACATGAAATGCTTAAAAATTTCATAGACGAAGCAAAAAGTTTTAATAAAAGTAAGTATAGATAAGAGATAAAATGTATTGACTAATTGGTGAAACTTATGGAGGTATATATGGATGTATTTGTAGAAGAGATAAAAACAGAATTAGATAGCTTTGATATATATTCATTATTTAAGGATGATAGTACTGCAACATTTTTAGACAGTGGTATGGATGCAGAAAATTTAGGAAGATACTCTTTTATAGGTCTTAATCCCTTTAATACATTTAAATATGAAAAGGGTATTTGTACTATTAATAGTGAAGAAAAAATGCATGGAGACCCTTTTGAACAGATAAAGAAGCTTCTTAATAAGTATAGAGTAGAAAATAGTACTGGATTGCCATATGTAGCTGGTGCCATGGGGTATTTCGCCTATGATTTATGTAGGTACATAGAAAAGATTCCTAAATCAGCTATAGAAGAGGTTGAGATACCTGAATGTTACCTATACTTTTATGATAACGCAATAATTGTAGATAATCTAGAAAAAAGAACATATATAACGGCTCTAGGTATGCTTAAACCACAAAATGAAAGCTGTTATGACATAAAAAAAGTAATAATGCAAGGACAACCAGTTAAGTATACAAATTTAATAGAAAGAACAACAGAATTTACAGCTAATTTTACAAGAGATGGATATATTGATACTGTAGAAAAAGTTAGGCAGTATATAAAGAATGGTCATGTATATATTACAAATTTGACACAAAGATTTTCCTGTGAAACTAGAAGAAACCCTTATGAAGTTTATAAGGATTTAAGAAATATAAATCCCGCTCCTTTTGCTGCATTTATGAATGTTGAAGGGTTTAGCATACTATCATCTTCACCAGAAAGGTTTTTGGAAATAAGAAACAGATTAGTGCAAACTAGACCTATAAAAGGAACTAGACCTAGAGGAAAGAATGAAGAAGAGGACTTAAGTAATAAATTGGAACTTATTAATAGTGAAAAAGATAAATCGGAGTTGCTTATGATAGTAGATTTAGAAAGAAATGATTTAAGTAAAGTGTGTAAACCCTATTCAGTAAAGGTTACAGAACTATTCAAGTTAGAAAAGTACAGTACAGTGTTTCACTTAGTATCAACTGTTATTGGGGAGTTAAGAGATGAATATACTTCAATAGATTGTATTAAAGCTTGCTTTCCAGGAGGATCTATTACGGGAGCACCTAAGGTTAGAGCTATGGAGATTATAGAAGAATTAGAACCAACCAGAAGAAATATATATACTGGTTCTATAGGATATCTAGGTTTTGATGGAAACATAGACTTAAATATAGTAATAAGAACTATACTTATGAAGAATGGAAAAGCATACTTTGGAGTTGGTGGAGGAATCACCTGGGAATCTGTAAAAGAAAACGAATATGAAGAAACTCTAGACAAGGCAAAAGCTTTAATGAAAGTTCTATAGAGTTCCTAGCTGGAAGCTTAACTTATACTCCGGAATATGTTGACAAACTTCAGCACGTTAAAAACTTTTAATCAGTCTAAAGTTCGTGTTCAAGAAAATCTAAGAACCTTATATAAACTCGCTACGCTCAAACATATATAAGGTTCTAAGATTTTCTAAAACACTTTACTAAGACTGATAAAAAGTTTTTAAATGTGTATTCAGTTTTGTCAACATATTCCTACGTATAAGTTAAGCTTTCAGCTAGGAACTCCTAAAGCTTAATGGATGGTATGGAGGTGAATTTTATAATGATTTTAATAAATGGTCATAATGGAGAGTCAAAATCCTTGGAATTGGATAGTGGTCTTTATTTTGGTAGAGGGCTCTTTGAAACTATGATGGTTAAGGATAGGCCTATTTTTCTGAAGGAACATTTGGATAGAATAAACAGTGGGCTTGAAACTATAGGGATAAATACAAAAATACATGAAGACATAGTAATGAATGCTATAAAAACTATGGGGTGTAAAGACTGTGTATTAAAATTAGTAGTTACGGAGAAAAACATAATTTTTACTACAAGAAAAAATAATTATACAGAGCAACAATATAAAAAAGGCTTTAAAGTTAAAATAAGCTCGTATAGAAGAAATGAATATTCTCAAATCACATATTTAAAGTCTTTAAATTACCTTGAAAATATTTTAGAACATGAGAAGTGTATTAATGAAGGGTATAATGAAGTTTTGTTTCTCAATACTAAGAATAAGTTAACAGAAGGCAGCATCTCTAATGTATTTTTTGTTAAAAATAGTAAAATATATACACCGGCTTTAGAATGTGGATTGCTGGATGGTACTTTAAGAAAGTTTGTATTAAACAACTTCAAAGTAGTTGAAGGAAGTTTTACTAAAGAGGATTTGGTATGTGCAGATGCAGTATTCCTAACTAACAGTGTTATGGGTATTATGAGGGTATCTAGTTTGTATGAAAAAAAATACGATTTTTGTGAAATTATAGAAGAAGTAGCACAAGAATATGAGAAACAGCTAAAAATTATTTAGAAATGAGGTGAAGGCTGGCTATATCTAGTAGAATAATATAGATAACAGGCCGGATAAGTTATGACAAAAGTAATGAAAATAGGCAATAAAAGTTTTGAACTTGGAAAAAGGACATATGTTATGGGAATATTAAATATTACACCAGATTCATTTTCTGATGGTGGAAGATTTAATAATTTAGAGGAAGCAGTTAAACATGCAAAAGAAATGATTGAACAGGGAGCAGATATAATAGATATTGGTGGTGAGTCCACAAGACCTAATTATACACAAATATCTGAAGAAGAGGAGATAAACAGGGTTATTCCTATAATTAAAGCTTTAGCAAAGGAAATTGATATACCAATTTCTATAGATACATATAAAGGAAAAGTAGCAGAAGCAGCAATAAGAGAAGGTGCAGCATTGGTTAATGATATATGGGGCTTTAAAAAGGATCCATACATAGCTAAAGTTACAGCAAAATATGATGTGCCTTGTTGTATCATGCATAACAGAGATAACAAAAATTATTCTAATTTAATAGAAGATATATTAAATGATTTAAAAGTAAGTATAGATATAGCACTTAAAGCAGGCGTAAAATCAGAAAATATTATATTAGATCCAGGAATAGGATTTGCCAAAAGTTACGAACAAAATCTAGAAGTTATGAGGAATTTAGAATACTTAAAAACCTTAGGATATCCAGTTCTCTTAGGTACATCTAGGAAATCAATGATAGGTAATACTTTAAATCTTCCGCCAGATGAAAGAGTAGAGGGAACAGTTGCTACCACTGTTATAGGAATCATTAAACAATGTGACTTTATAAGGGTACATGATGTTAAAGAAAATAAAAGAGCTTGTGTTATGACTGACACTATAATTAGAAGATAATAAAATAATACACTTAAATATCTTAAGGAAATCTTAAGATATTTTTTATTATACATACTAAAACTATTAGTATATAAGTCGTTGGTAACTCATATATATAACTTAGATAGGTAAACTATAATTTCTCAGCTTTAATATTATGTGAACCCAAAAACTATAAATGGGAGGTATTAATATGGACATATTACAGGAACTAAGTAAGATAGAAATTAGGAACAAAGCTATTGAAGAATTAATTGAATCACAAAATAAAATAATTAATGATTGTATAGATAGATACAAATTTTATAAAGTAGAACTGGAGAAAATAGATATATTGACAAAGTTATCCAATGAAAATATTGAAAATATAGAACAAAGGAATAGGTATGCTCAAGAAGTAGAAAGTGCATTAAATGAGGCAAAACAAGCTATTGAATTAAAGGCAAAATTGGAAAGTCTTAAATAATATAAGGGCTCTTAAAGAGCTCTTTTTATACATAAACATTTCATTGTATGATATATACAAATTGGAGGATGGTACAATGATTAATACTATGGTGTGTAAAAAAGAGGGCTGCAGCGGTAATACATTTAAAGTTAGTGTTCAGAGGCTAAAGCTTATTTTAATATGTGCAGAATGTAAGGATTTTGAAAAATATAACAAAGAAATGAATTTAAATATTCCCACTATATGTAGTAAGTGCACAGGGGAAGTATTTAAAATAGGAAAAAACATAGAAACAAAAGAAATGGTTTTTCAATGTATGTGTTGTGGACATAAATTCACTTTTATGCCTAATAATAAATATATAGCAAAATAATTTATATTTAAAATAAAGTGAGAGCTATAAAGCCTATACTAGTTAAAAAGTATAAGCTTTATAACTTTAATCCTCTTCAGGTTCTAAGAAACTATTTTTACTTGATTTAGATGAATCATTATAATTAGGTAACAAAGGAATATTTCCTGATAACCCATCATAACCTGGGTTAGATTCGCTTGTTAAGCCAGCAGAAGTTGACAATCCTAAAGATTCAGTAACAGATGGAGTTGACCACATCATATCCCTATCAGAACCCTTTGTCTTTTGCATTATTATGCACCTCCAGGTAATTTTATCAGTAGTAGTATGTGCAAAAGAACAGGAAATATATAAATTTATATTTGCCATACAAACAAAAATATTGATTACAAGGCTATTATATACTAGGATAAAATCTTTATCTGTGGACATTATAATTCTAGAAAGGAGAGTTGTATAATGAGGGATAAACTCAGCAATCTCTTAAGAAATTTGTCAAGTAGAAACAAATATGAAAATCACACTATAAAAGTTTTAAATAAAAATGACATTTTATCTATATATCATAACAAAAATTCTTCTATTATTAATAAATCTAAAGTAAGTAAATGGCTATAAATAAAGCATAATAAAAGTTATTTGTAACGAAACGGGGTTAACTAAAATTTTTATATAATAGAATACTTTAAGTTATAGAAGTAGCTGGAATATAAGTTCCAGCTATTATTTATATACAAAGTTTAATATAGATATCCACAGCTTAAATTTCGGGCATGAGTATCCATAGTCAAAATAAACTTGTATATTTAATAATTTAACATATAGGAAGTTTGGCTATACTACTTCTTTATGACTATTGTTTAATGCCTTTGCTTTTCTATATAAGTTACCACGACGTATTTCTAAACTTTTTATATTCCATATGCATTCCTCAATAAGATCAATGTCATCTATTAAATTCCATTTGTTGTATTCATTTTGTATTTTTATATTTACGTCATTAAGAGCTTCAACGATATTTTCTAAATCCATAATATCACCTTTCTTTTTAATTACTAACAATTAATTTAATTAATAAATTTTCTTTATATTTTTCACTAATTATGTGCTTTTAAATTCATTAGTGTTTAAACTAGTAACTATTTAAGTATGATATATTAAGAATTTATTATAGTTGCTGTAGGAAACAAATAAGTACTTTATTAGTACTTTTTATTATAGATATATTTAAAATTGCAGAAATTTATGCTATATTAAGGGAATTTATTGTATTTCGTAATATGCAGCGCAAATATAGTTAATTTATTAAACACTCAGATAGGGCTAAAACCTCATCTGAGTGTTTAATAGATTAACTATAAGTTATGTTTAGGGTTTTGGCATACTACAGTAACTGCTTGGACGAGTTCATTTAAAACATCAGTTCTAAATTGTGGTACTAATTCATTAATTTTTGAATAAACAACACCCTCTTCAGTAACAACATATAATGGTTTTAAATTGTTTAAAGCTTTAGCTTTAATATCATCAACGCATTTTTCGCATTTGCATATATTGGTATAATTTTTTAAAACTGTTGGTAATATTTCATCAACTATTTCTTCCATATAATTTTTAAGCATTTTTAACCTGATTTCTAAAACTATGACAAATTAATTTTTGCATAGTTTTTCATTCTATTGACTAATAGAACGGTAGTATCACAGGATTCAACTACTAGGATTAAGACAACTATCTTAAAATCTCGCTTTACATCTAAGTAACGTCTTAAGCCTCCTAGAAAGAAACTCCTTCCACCAAAGCCTTTCCTTCTAGGTGTACTTTGGCAGTCTTTATATTATAAAAATTAAGATTTATGCTATTCCTAATATTTGTTTCCTATTTACTATCCAAGAATCAGGTCTTTCACCTACCTTTCTTTTTATAATTTTATTTATATAATTCCACTTACTCCAATCATTCTTTTCATTGAGTAGTTCATTGTTATCTACAAGTTTATCTTTTAATATCTTAGGTATTTTTTCTTTAAATTTATAACTCCTCCTAGCTATTAGCATAGCAGCTCCATTGTGAACTGCCATTCTATAATATTGATATAAAAAATAATAGAGTAACAAAGTAATATATGATAATTAAATTACTATATATAACTATAGTGTGATGAGGTACTTACTTTTGTCAAGTAAATATGATAAAATAAGTAATAGAAACTGGAGAATATTATAGGCATTTTAATTAAAACATTTTCTGGCAATAATAGTAGTCGGAGGTGTTTAAAATGTCACGGTTGGAAGGCTTAGTAAAAGAAGGTAATTTAATAGATGTAGAAGTAATTACAGCTAGCAAAATATTAAATGTATAATTAGTTCTTAGACTTTTTACGAAAGTCCTTAATAGTTAACCTAAAAATTAACATTAGTGCATACAAAAATACTACTAAAATTAGTATAAGCATGATTAGATTACGGTGCCCAGTTTGTTCAATTAATAATTCAAAATCTTTCATAACAACACCACCTAAATAAGTTTTTTAGTTATTTTATGTATTTAACGAAATTTAATTCAAGATGAGAGTTTATTTTTGAAACTCTCATTTTAAATTAAATTTGGTTAAACAGTTTATAATAAAGTGTACGAGCTACTAGAATTAAAACCGAAAGCCTATAAAAAAAGAGAAGCTAGTAGAAGTCATATTATAGTGGTATAATTTATAAATGAATAAATTGTAGATTTGGAAAGGGGATAACATACATTGAAACTAAATAAGTTCAAATGTACTTGTGGCTGCGACAAACTTAAAACCCTAATATTTAACATAAAAAAAGACAGAGAGCTTTTAGAATGTAAAGAATGTAGACAAAGGTGGAGAAGAGTAGGCTTAAAGTATAAAGAAGAAAAGTAGTACATCTTAAAATGTTGTAAATACAAAGGCTTTATAACATTGAATACTTTTATGAAATAGTACGATTTTGAAAAATTTTTATACGTTAAAGAATAAGCTGGCAAGATAACGCCAGCTTTTTTATCAGTGGAAAAACATTGGTTTGACTTACTTATAGATATGTATTAGAATTATATTAAGATTAATATAACTAAATAAGACAGTTCGTAACCATCCTGTCTATAAACAAAACTAGGAATTTTCTACTAGCAATAGGGATTTGTTTTGTACATATAGGGGCAGTACGCCTCTTTTTTATTGCTATATAAAGGTATAATATACTTGTACCTTTAATAAGCTATCTTCAATTGCTAATAGTAAAGAAGTTTGTTTTTACAGGGCGGTATGCCCTTTTTGTTTTGGTAAAATTTTTACTAAGAGAGGTTAGATATGAAAAAAATCGGAATAACCACAACTGTACCAATAGAAGTACTTATTGCTGCAGGTTATAAAGTGATAGATCTTAATAATATTTTTGTAACATCAGAAAATTATAGTAAATATATTGATATAGCTGAAAGAGAAGGGTTTCCTAAAAGTTGTTGTGCATGGAAGAAGGGCTTGTATGGAGTTTGTGTAGAACATGAAATAAAAGAAATAGTGGGAGTTACAGAAGGAGATTGTTCTAATACTAAAGCATTAGAAGAAGTATTAGACATGCAGGGTGTAAAGGTATATCCATTTGCATACCCACATAGTCACAATATTAAAGATATAAAAAGGTCTATAGATTCTTTTATGGATATTTTTCAAGTAAATATGGAACAGGTAGAAGGTGTTAGACAAAGAGTGAACAAGGTTAGAAAGTTAGTAAAAAAACTTGATAAACTAACCTTTGAAGAAAATAAAGCAACAGGCTTTGAAAATCACTTATATCAAGTAAGCGCTAGTGATCTTAATAGTGATATTGCAAAGTTTGAAATTGATATAAGTAAAAAGATAATTGAAATAGAGCAAAGAAAACCAATAGAGAAAAAAATAAAACTTGGTTATATTGGAGTGCCGCCAATGACTTGCGATATTTATGATTATGTAGAAAAGTTCAATGCTCATTTTGTATATAACGAAGTTCAAAGGGAGTTTGCATTCCCAAGAGCAGAATATGCTAAAAACATATATGAGCAGTATTATGATTATACATATCCATACAATATTAAATTTAGATTAAAGGATATAAAAAAGCAAATACAAGAAAGAAAAATAGATGGAATCATACACTATACTCAAGCCTTTTGTTATAGACAAATAGAGGACATAGTTATAAAAAAAGAGCTGGGTATACCTGTACTCAATATAGAAGGAGACAAACTCAATTATTTAGATGCGAGAACTAAACTAAGAATTGAAGCATTTTTAGACATGCTTATGGATTCCAAGATGTTTAAATAGGCTTAGAAAGTTTACAAGAAGGTGAGGATTTGGAAAGACTTGGAATAGATTTGGGGAGTAGAGAAGTAAAGATAGTTTTACTAAAAGCTAATGAAATAGTGAAAAAATTTAAAATAAGCACTATATCTTTCTATAGAGATTATTGTAATTTCAATGGAAAGATAGTTGTAGATTTACAAAAGTTAGATATAGGAATAGTAGATTCTGCCGTATCTACTGGTTATGGAAGAAACAATACTGATTTAAGCTTCTTTACACCTATAAATGAAATAAAAGCACATGTATATGGAGCTTTATTTCAGACCAACATAAAAGATTTTATATTATTAGATGTGGGAGGCCAAGACGTTAAGGTAGTTAAAGTAGAAAAAGGAGTTATTACAGATTTAGAATTAAATGAAAAATGTGCTGCATCCTGCGGAAGGTATTTAGAAAATATGTCAAATGTACTAGAGATACCTTTAGATGAAATGTTTAGCTATCATGATAATCCTATAGAACTTAATTCTACCTGTGCAGTTTTCTCAGAGTCAGAACTCATAGGAAAAATAGCTGAAGGTATAAGCACTGAAAGGCTTTGTGCTGGAGTAAATTATTCGCTTTACAAAAGACTTCAACCACTATTAACTAAGTTTTATGGTAAAACCCTTGTGTTATCAGGTGGAGTAGCACGAAACAGTGCATTAAAGGAATATCTAAAAAATGATTATAATGAAATAATTACATTACCTGATGCTCAGTTTAATGGAGCTCTAGGATGTTGTTATTATGCAGAAAGGATGGATTTATAATGAAAAAAGCTGTAGTTTTATTATCTGGCGGTCTTGATTCAAGTACAGCAGTTTATTTAGCTAAGAAAGAGGGATATGAAGTATACGCTATATCCTTTGACTATGGACAAAGACATAACAAGGAACTTAACTGTGCAAAAAATGTAGCTGAAGCTGCTGGAGTTAAGGAGCATATTATTGTTACAACTAATATGAATGCATGGGGAGGATCAGCTTTAACTGATGATAACATAGATGTACCAGATGGAAAAGAAATTAATAAAGAAATCCCTGTTACTTATGTTCCTGCAAGAAATATGATATTTCTTTCTTATGCAGCATCTTATGCAGAAGCAATAGGTGCCCAAGATATTTATATAGGAGTTAGTGAAGTAGATTATTCAGGTTATGTTGATTGTAGAGAAGAATTTATAAAAGCCATGGAGAATGCCATAAATAACGGTACAGTATGTGCTGTAGAGAATGATAAAAAAATAAAAATTCATACTCCATTTATAAATATGAAGAAATCAGATGAAATAAAGCTAGGTATGGAGTTAGGTGTAGATTATAGCTTAACTTGGTCTTGTTATAGAGGTGAAGAATTGGCTTGTGGAACTTGTGACAGTTGTATACTTAGAATAAAAGCCTTTGAAGAAGCAGGTTATGAAGATCCAATTGCGTACAAGTAAAACAATTAAAGGAGAATTAATCAAATAAGAAAAGTAATTTCACTTTTCAGCATGTAAATCTATGATAGAATAAATGCATAAAATACGAAAAAATAGTTAATAAAATTTACTTATGAGGAATCTGTAGGCAATATATGTTGTTTACAGATTTTTATATTAATTAAGGCTATTTGATGAAATAAATTAACTGGAATATAATTATAATAAATTAACGGATAATTTTATTTGGAAACTGAAAGGTGGGGAAATATGATATATGATTTTGATAAAATAATACATAGAAAAAATACAAATTGTGTAAAGTGGGATGCGGTAGAACGTATATATGGTGACAAGGATGTTATTCCTATGTGGATAGCAGATATGGATTTTCAGGTGGCAGAGCCTATTGCAAGGGCTGTAGAAAAAAGAGCTCAACATGCTATATATGGGTATAGTTTAAAAGATAAGGAATATAATGAGGCAGTTGTAAATTGGATGAAAAAAAGACATAATTGGGATATAAAAACTCAGTGGATTACATTTACTCCAGGTGTAGTACCTGCGTTAAACTTTATAGTAAGAGGCTTTACAAGTCCAGGTGATGAGGTTATTATTCAAACACCTGTTTACCACCCTTTCTATGATGCAATAAAAAATAATGGTGCTCAAATAGTGAAAAATCCATTAAAATACGAAGATGGCAAGTATTACATGGATTTTGAGGATTTAAAAAATAAAATAACAGATAGAACAAAGCTTTTAATATTAAGCAATCCCCATAATCCAGTTGGAAGAGTATGGACTAAGGAAGAACTAACTCATTTGGGAGAAATATGTTTAAGAAATAATATATTAGTGATTTCAGATGAAATACATTTTGATCTTGTATATAAAGGTTTTAAGCACACTGTTTTTGCTTCTATAAGTGAAGAATTTGCACAAAACTCTATAATATGTACAGCTCCAAGTAAGACCTTTAATATAGCAGGACTACAAGTTTCTAATATTATAATTCCAAATACTAAGTTAAGAAAAGCCTTTAGAACAGAAATAGAGAATAGTGGTATCGACGAGCCTAATGCATTTGCAACAGACGCCTTAAAAGCAGCGTATAATGAAGGTGAAGAATGGTTAGAACAATTAATGGAGTACTTAGAAGGTAATATTGATTATCTTTTGCAGTTTTTTCAAGAGAAAATACCAAAATTAAAAGTTATAAAACCTGAAGGAACTTACTTGGTTTGGATTGATTGTTCAGAACTAAATATGAACAGAGATGAATTGAAGGAGTTTTTTGTAAAAAAAGTTAAATTAGGCTTTAGTAATGGAATAATGTTTGGGGAAGAAGGTGCACAATTTCAAAGAATAAATGTAGCTTGTCCAAGAAGTGTTTTGAAAGATGCTTTAGAAAGAATTGAAAGAGAAGTGAATAAGCTTAGCATATATCCTAGCATAAGTTAAATTTAAGTTGTGGGTATCTGTATAAAATATGTTTATTGAGAGTTGGGAGGGGTTTATTATGTCAAAACTGTTTTCGAAATTCAAAGTGAAAAATTTAGAGATTAAAAATAGGATTGTAATGCCACCTATGTGTATGTATAGCTCAGATAATAATGGTAGTGTAAAACCATGGCATTATGTACATTATGTTACTAGGGCAATTGGTGGAGTAGGATTAATTATTGTAGAAGCTACAGCTGTTGAAGGTAGAGGAAGGATAAGTGATAGAGATTTAGGAATATGGGATGACTCTCATATAGATGGATTAAAAAGTATAGTTGATGAAGTTAAAAAGCACGGAGCAAAAATAGGAATACAACTTGGGCATGCTGGAAGAAAATGTGAAGTTCACAGCGAACAAATCATAGCTCCAAGTGCTATAGCATTCAACGATAAATATAAAACTCCAAAGGAAATGAGTAAAGAAGATATAGTTAATGTTATAAGACTATTTAAGGATGCAGCTTTGAGAGCTGAGAAGGCTGGATTCGATGTAATAGAAATACATGGTGCGCATGGATACCTAATTAATGAATTTATGTCTCCTCTTTCAAATAAAAGAGAAGATGAGTATGGTGGAAACATAGAAAATAGAGCTAGATTTCTTAAAGAGATAACAAAAGCGGTTAGAGAAGTATGGCCAAAAGAGAAACCTTTAATATTAAGAGTTTCAGCAGAGGATTTTGTTGAAGAAGGAAACCATGATATAGATACTGCAAAGATAATTAATTTAGTTAAAGATGAGGGAATTGATATAATAAATGTTAGTTCAGGAGCGGTTGTATCAGCACACATAAATGTTTATCCGGGATATCAAGTTAAGTATGCAGAAACTATAAAAAGAGAATGTTCAATACCTGTTATGGCAGGTGGATTAATAACAACAGCTTCAATGGTAGAGGAAATATTACAAAATGACAGGGCTGATTTAGTATATATAGGAAGAGAGCTTTTAAGAAATCCATATTGGGTATTGCATGCAGCTAGTGAATTAGGAGAAGATTATTCATGGCCTTCACAATATGATAGAGCAAGATAGTATAGATAACCATGCCCGAAATTTAACTTATACTCCAGTATATATTACCATGTTTCGTCACGTTAAATATTTTTAATTAGTCTAAAGCTCAAATTTGAAAAAAACCTAAGAACTTTGATAAACTCGTACCTCAAACATATCTAAAGTTCTAAGGTTTTTCTCAAATTTTCGCTAAGACTAATAAAAAATATTTAAATGTGACGAAACATTGGTAATATATACTTACGTATAAGTTAAATTTAAATTGTGATTATCTGTATTATAAAACTTAGGAGGTATACTTTTAATGTTAAGTTATGTTGTAGCTATAGCTAATAATAGAGTTATAGGTAAAGATAACAAGTTACCATGGCACTTGCCGGAAGATTTAAAAAGATTTAAAGAAATTACAACCAGTGGTACAAAAACTATAATTATGGGTAGAAAAACCTTTGAATCCTTACCTAAAAAACTACCAAATAGAAAACATATAGTTATAACAAGAAACAAAGACTATAAAATAGGAGATGAAGAGGTTACTATAATTAATGATCTAAAGTATTTAGAAAATATGATTGGAGATTATAAAGAGTACTTTGTTATAGGTGGAGCAGAAATTTTCTCTGAGTTGTTTCCTTACTCAAAAAAAATGTATATAACAAGAATTTATGAGGATTTTCAAGGAGATACTTTTTTCCCATACTATAATGAAGAACAATGGTGTGTTGTTCATAGTGAAGAAGGTATAGTTAATCGAGAAAATAAATTTGAACATAAATTTATTACTTTAGAGCGTAAGTAATATTTTAAGCCGTATATATTTTACTAATAGAAAGGTAGAATTTATAGCAATAAGTATTTTTATAAATTCTACCTTTTAAAATTACCTATTTATATTATATCCTGTATTTCTGATACAGTGCTCTATCTGTCCAGCATTAGCAGGTGGGTTATATTGAATATCAACGGTACCAGCAGCAAGGTTTACTTCAATTTCCTGAACTCCCTCTATTTTATCAAGAGCATTTTTAAGTTTTGTTTTACTTTGAGAACCGGCCATGCCAGAAACATTGTAATGTAATGAATTCATATACATTCTTCCTTCCTTCAGTAATATATTTATATCTTAAATATTTTTATAAGGTAAATTTTAAGTGCCAATATAGTATTAGAAAAAAATACGAGTTTTATAAGGTTTTTATACTTATTTAATACTAGTTTTTATTTCTGTATTGGTATAGCTAAATGATTTCATAGGTATAATTTATTATAGGTATTGAATATTTTATTATAAAGCATAGTTTTTATTAAAAGCTTAATAGAGGTGATATGTATGCCTGAAAAGTATTGGCCAGAAACAGTAATATTATGGGGAGCAGGAGCTACAAAACCTCTTGGACTCTATGCTACAAAAGATTTAATACAACTGGTTATAAGAATAAACAAAAATGATTTTTCTTTTTTAAAGGAAAAAGATAAAGGGTTAAGAGATGAATTTATAAAGCTTGTAAAAGAAGATTTAATTAAAGATTCCAAGCTTTCAGAGATATATGATATAAAAGCGCTGGAGACTATAATAAATACAAACACTAAATTTAATATGCATGAACTCTTTACTATGCTGGATCAATTAATTGATAATGATATGGGATTTAATGCATTCTGCAATGGAAAGACAGAATTTTTAAGAGTAGAAAGAATAAAAGGTGCCAAAAGGTGTTTAATTTTGCTTATAGAAGAATTAGAGAGACTTAGTATACAAAAAAGACCAGGTTACATGGATAACAGAGAAGTAGAAGCTTATTACCAATTCTCCAAAATACTTACAGAACTAATGGTGGAAGAGGCACAATGTTTTGAAAAAAGAGGTTATAGAAGAGATACTAGAAGATTTTATTTATATTCTTATGCTATAGTCTCCTTCAATTGGGATCCAGTGTTGCTCTGGAATATATTCAACGCTCATAAAGAACATAATGATAACCCAATAAAGTTACAGGATGGATTAAAATTGCGGTTATTTGATGATTTTGGTACAAAAATTGCATCTACAGAAATAGGAAGCAGTGAATCTGAAATATGGTATACTGCAGATGAATCACAATGTAAGCGTGTAAATGACTATGAATACCCATCTAGAATTTTTAGAATAGGAAAAATTCTTTTTCCACATGGAATTTTTGGTTCTAGAATATGTCCAGAGTGCGGTAAGTATATAACAACCTTTGGGTCGAAATGGGATAAACTATCAACTGAAGCCTTTGGTCCATCTGTAGCAGATGGGTTACAAAAAAACTGGAATTACAAGACAAATAAAGAGTTAGAATATAAAAGAGGAGCTATAGAGTGCCCTTACTGTGGTCAAATTACTTATCCTTACGATATGCCATTAATAATGCAGACCTTAGCAAAGAAAAGAAGTATACCTCCTTTAGAGGAAATAAAAACTGAAATGGGATTATTAATGAAAAATGCTAAACATATAATTTTTGCTGGATATAGTTTACCTTTGGATGACATAATGGTAAAAACATTTTTTATGTCTTCTATATCAGGAAATGATAGAAACAAACTTAAATGTACTGTTATTAATTATGATGAAAATTATAGTGGAAGTAATGATTGGCTATCAGGAGAAGAAATAAATCAGTATATAAAAGAAAGTAAAAATAAAACTGTAGTTGAGTGTATAGAAAATATTTGTGATATATTTAATATTGAAAATATAAGAGTCTCATTAAAAGGATTGCCTAATGTATTTAATACAGGTGAAAAATGTAGTAAAAATAAAGTAATTGATTTATTATATCCAAAAGAATACTTTAAAGAAGGTTTTCCAGTTATAAGAGATTAAACGTATAAGCAAAAGTTAAAAAATTTTATTCACAACATATAAATTATTTTATAAAGGAAAACATTCATAATCAATGAAAGTTGAATTTTTAACTTTCTAATTGAAATTTTAACAAAACATGATAAAATGAAAATGTCGGTATTCTTATGAAACCGAACTGTAATTTTATAAAAAATGATCCGAATTATATCCATGAAAAAGGAATAAGAACGGAGGAGAGTTATGGAAAAAGAATTAAAAACTTCAACTAGGTTTAACACAAGACAACTGGCTGTTATTGGAATGCTTTCTGCTATTTCAATAGTATTAGGTACAACAGGATTAGGTTTTATACCTATTCCACCTATAAAAGCCACAATTATGCATATACCAGTTATTATAGGTGCTATATTAGAAGGACCTTTAGTTGGTGCGTCGGTAGGATTAATCTTTGGAATCTTTAGTATTGTACATGCTATTACCACACCTACCCCAGTTTCTTTTGTACTTTTAAATCCTCTTGTGTCAGTGTTACCAAGAGTACTAATTGCTTTTACATCCTACTATACTTATAAAGTTATAAAAACTAATTTTAAAGCTTTAAACATATCAGTTGCAGCGGCTATAGGTTCTTTAACAAACACTTGCGGTGTGCTTGGAATGATATACTTAATATACTTAGGACCATATGCTAAAGCTTTAAAGATAAGTGTTAGTGCTACTAAAGCTACAATATGGGCTGTAGCCTTAACTAATGGTATACCAGAAGCAATATTATCAATGGTAATTACAGTTTCTATTGTAACTGCAGTTACTAAAATAAGAAACAGATAAAACATATTTAATCCCTAAGTTTAATATTAAGCTTAGGGATTTTCTAATTTAAGTTTCCACCGTGAAATCCTATAGATAGTTATAGCTTAAATTTAACTTATACGTAGGAATATGTTACCAAAACTGAAAACACATTTAAATATTTTTTTATTAGTCTTAGCGAAAATTTGAGAGAAATCTTAGAACTTTAGATATGTTTGAGGTACGAGTTTATCAAAGTTCTTAGGTTTTTCTCAAATTTAAGCTTTAGACTAATTAAAAATATTTAACGTGTTGAAGTTTGGTAACATATTCCGGAGTATAAGTTAAATTTCGGGCATGCTTATCTATATATTTGCCTTATTTAAAGTTTCTTTTAAAGTTTTAGCAGAATCTTTTAATTGAGAGGCTTCTTCCTGTGATAAAGGAAATTCTAATACTTTTTTTATTCCCCTAGCACCAATTACACTAGGAACTCCAATATAAACGTCTTCTAAATCGTACTCTCCTTTTAGGAGTGTTGAAACAGTTAATATAGAGTTTTCGTCTCTTAAAATTGCTTCAACAATTTTTCGTATAGCTAAAGCTACAGCATAGTAGGTTGAGCCTTTCCTATTTATAACTTCGTAAGCTGCATTTTTTACATCGCTTGCAATTTGTTCCTTATAACATTGATTACAATCTTTCATAATAAAATTACAATAATCATTTAAAGGCATTCCAGCTATTGATGTTAGGCTCCAAGTAGCTATTTCAGAATCACCGTGTTCACCCATTATATAAGTATGAATGTTTCTAGTGTCAACGTCAAAATGTTCGCTTAACATATATCTTAATCTAGAAGTATCTAGTACAGTACCAGAACCAATTACTCTTTCAGCTGGAAAGCCAGATAATTTATAAGTGATATAGGTTAACACATCTACAGGATTAGATACAACTAATAGTATTGCATTAGGATTATATTTAACTACTTCAGGTATAATTGACTGAAATATCTTATAATTTTTGTTTATTAAATCTAATCTAGTTTCTCCAGGTTTTTGACCAGCACCTGCTGTTATAATTACAATATCAGAATCTTTGGTATCAGAATAATCTCCTGCTGTAATATTAACAGGTTTAACAAAAGATGCTCCATGAGATAAGTCCATTGCCTCACCTTCTGCTTTATCTTTATTAATGTCAACAATCACAATATCAGAAGCTAATCCGGCTGTCATTAGAGCGAAAGCAGTAGTGGAACCTACAAATCCAGCTCCTACAATAGATATCTTAGTACTTTTAATTTTCATGATAAAACCTCCAATTTATACAAAAACAAATAATACATAATAATTAAGATTATTTTCTTTATAAATATAAAATATTCCTATTTAATATCTATATTATATATTAAATAGGAAAAATTATCAATTAGGAAAGATTATTTTTTAATTAGTAACTACATAAAAATAATTTTGAAGGTAACTATATATTTAGTTAGAATAAATAATGGACTATAAAATCAATTTTTAAACTTTTTTTAGAGCTGTATTGAAGATTATAAAAATATTCAAATTATATCATAATAAATATATGTGCGTATATATTATAAAAAGTTATTCTAATATTATCTTTCTAATAATAAATATAAAGTTAGCAAATATTAATATTTGCTAACGTATGTTAGAGTAATAAAAAATTATATATAATTAAGATAGAAAGCTTACTATAAAAGGTTAGGAGAGATGTAAAATGACATTAGAAAATAATGAAATAAACTCCATGAATGAAGTTATAAATAATGTTGAATCATCAATGAGGGTGGTAAAAACTGGAGAAATTGTTAAAGGAAAAATAATTTCAGTAACTGATAACGAAGCGATAATAAATATAGGATATATGTCAGATGCTATATTGCCTAAGAATGAGGTTAATAATAGTTCAGAAGTAAGTTTAAAGGATATTTTAAATGAAGGCGATGAAATTTATACCTATATTCTAGATATGAATGATGGAGACGGGAATGTTTTAGTTTCAAAAATAGCTGCAGATAGAGTAAAGGTTTGGGATGAACTTGAGAATTATCTAAAAAACGATTCTACTTTTGAAGTTACTGTAAATGAGGTTGTTAAAGGGGGAGTTGTAACATATGTAAACACTGTTAGAGCATTTATACCAGCCTCTCAACTTTCAATTTCATATGTTGAAGATTTAAATGAGTACATAGGGGAAAGGTTAAATGTAAAAGTTATTGAACTAGATAAGAGTAAAGCCAAAGTTGTGTTATCCAGAAAAGAAGTAGAAAAAAGTGAATTAGAAGCTAAAAAACTATCACTTTTGAAGAATATAAAGCCAGGAGAAAAATTAGAAGGTACAGTAAGTAGAATAACAAGTTTTGGAGCATTTGTGGATTTAGGTGGGATTGATGGGCTTATTCATATTTCTGAGTTATCATGGAAAAGAGTCAATGACCCATCAGAAGTGGTTTCAGTTGGAGATAAAGTAGAGGTATATGTGCTAGAGGTCAACAAAGATAAAAATAAAATTTCTCTTTCGCTAAAAGATATAAGTAAAGACCCTTGGAATGATATTGAAAATAAGTATAAAGTAGGACACGTAGTTGATGGAGTAGTTTCAAAGTTTTTAAACTTTGGAGCTTTTGTAGAGCTAGAGCCTGGAGTTGAGGGATTAGTTCATATTTCAGAGATTTCTGAGGACCGTATATCAAAACCATCGGATATATTAAATATAGGTAATAATGTTAAAGTAAAAATTTTAGATGTTAACAAAAAAGAAAAGAAAATAAGTTTAAGTATTAAAGAAGCAGTAGAAAAACCAAAAGAAGATTTCAAAAAATATGTGGATAAAAATAATTCAGGAGTAACTCTTGGAGATTTGTTTAAGGATAAGCTAAAAAATTTTAAATTTGATTAGAAGATTATATAAAAACAAGTTTTGGTATTTGAGCTAAAACTTGTTTTTTAATTTTTTACTTATTCACAATAGAATATATGTTCGACATTACTTGAAAGATATCGAAAATTCATGCCTGAGGTTAACTAAAGGGGCTGTATAGTTTAAAATTTGACAAAAAATAACCGGATTTTAATATACAATTGTATTATTATATGGTAAAATATACATAATGACTTATGTATCAGTATTTTTGTGTTTTTTGTAAGGTTTTTATTTGATCTAAATATAACGTAATAAAATTGCGAAAAAATGTTTATATTATAAATTATACAAGTTTTATTTGTTTGGTATATAAACTATATTTTGTAAGTAAATATAGTTATTTGGTGTATTTAAATATATAAGCAAAAGGTTGGTGTTTTTGTGCAGTATAAATTCTCGCAGCTTATAGAAATAGAGAGGCTGAATAGCTTAATACAAAGCGTCTATTCTATTACAGGTATAAATTGCAGCATAGCGGAACTAGATAGGGAATTATCTATTATACTAGAGAGTAAAGATACGTTTAAGGATTCACATAAAGGAACCATAAGAAAGGTTGTAGAAAAGGTTAGAAAAAAAGAGAAGGCTATTATTTATAAATGCAGAAGAGGTCTAATATATGTAGCTGTGCCTATTTTTATAGAAGGTATATATACTGCCACAATTTTAGTAGGACAAATATTTCTAAAGCAATCAGAAACAGATTTTGAGAAAAAATTGTATGATAACATAGAAGATTATAACGGTAAATATATAAACCAGGTAAAGGAAATTCCTATAGTTTCTAAAAATAAAGTTCGGAGTTTAGTTAACTTTTTATTAGATATAGGAAACATTATTGAAAATATAGGAAACAGGCATTTGAAGGAACTAGAAATAAATAAAAAGTTAAATAGAAGTTATTCAGAGTTGGCAAGTGTTTATAAGCAGCTTCACACAGCTGAACATAAATTAAGAAATCAATATTATGAGTTAGAAAGAATGGCTTATTATGATTCACTTACAGGATTACCAAATACTAATTTCATACAAAAACATCTAAAAAGTCATATAAAAAAAGAAAATAACCAGAAACTTGGAGTAATATATATTGATTTAGACAACTTTAAAAATGTTAATGATACCTTTGGACACCAGTACGGAGACAAGTTACTAAAAAATGTAGGAAGTCAGTTAAATACAATACTTAACAAAAAGTGTATAGTAGCAAGAACTGGTGGAGATGAGTTTCTAATATTACAGTATGGAATAGATACTAAGGAAGACGTTGAGAATAATATAAAAATGTTACTATCTAATCTAAATAAAATGTGGGTATTAGAAGGAAAGGAATTTATTGTATCAGCTAGTATAGGAGCAGTTGTTTATCCAGATGACGGAGAAAACTTTAGTGCTATAATTAGAAATGTAGATATAGCTGTAAATAAAGCAAAACATTTGGGGAAAAATTCTTATGTATTCTTTCAAAATTCTATGTATGAGGAAATTTATAGAAAGACTGAGATGGAAAAAGAACTTAGAAATGCAATTAAAAACCATGAGCTAAATCTATATTATCAACCTCAAGTAGATGCAAAAACTGGTAGAGTAGTTAGTGTAGAGGCACTACTTAGGTGGAATAGTAAAAAATTTGGATGGGTATCCCCGTTAGAATTTATTAAAGTAGCAGAAGAAACAGGTCTTATTGTTCCTATTGGACAATGGGTTTTAAGGACTGCATGTACTCAATACATGGATTGGAAAAAACAGGGATATCATTGTGAGTTTATAGCAGTAAATGTTTCAGTAATTCAAATTCAAAAATCAAATTTTTTAAGTTCATTGAATGAAATTTTGAATGAAACAGGAATGCAGTTAGAGTGTTTAGAACTGGAGATAACAGAAAGTGTAATGATGGAGACATTAGAATCCAATCTAAAGGTATTAAGTGAAATAAGAAACATGGGTATTAGAATAGCACTTGATGATTTTGGAACTGGATATTCATCTTTAAATTACTTAAAATGTTTACCTATAAATACACTTAAGCTAGATAAAACCTTTATAGATGGGTTATGCGAAAGCTCTTATGAAGAAATAATAACCCATGAAATTATAAATTTAGCTCATAAAATGAAGCTAGATGTTACTGCTGAGGGGGTAGAGGTTGAGGAACAATTAAAATCTCTCATTAAAAAAGAATGTAATAGAATACAGGGGTATTATTTTAGTAAGCCTTTCCCAGCAGAACAAATTGAAGACATACTAAAGGTAGGATCTTTTGATATTTATAAATAAGATCTTAAGTCAACAGTCTTGTATAGTTACGTATAAGATTGTTATTTCTTTTTACAATTGTATGTTAACACTTTGTTATAAAGGAATAGCGAAAAAAAGTCTATATATAATGATGTATAGTATAATATTGAAAGCAGGTGAAATTTGTGAAGATTAAACAAAAATTTATATTGTGGTTCATATCATTTTCTATAGTGCCAATAATTGCTTTAGGGTCAATGGTTTATTTTATTATTAAAGATAGTAGCATTAAAGATGCATATAGTACCTTACAAAGTTCTCAAAAGTCTTCCATGAAATCTTTTCAAAGTAATATGGAGATGGTTGAAAAAACATCTCAAAATATTTCGCAAAATCCAATATTAAAAAGTTATTTAGAGCTATACTACTCAAATCAGAAAAATGAAACCTTATCAGAACAAGTTATAAATATTTTTGAAAGATACATGAATAATTATTCAATTTATGAAACCTTAGCTGTTATAGACAAAAATGGTATATGTTTAACTGATGCCCATAATGTATTATCAGGAAAAGATCTTAAGGATATGGAATACTTCACTAATGTAAAGAATAGTAAAAAGCAATATATATCAAAAGTCAAGAAAAGCTCTAGTACAGGTAAACCTGTAACTGTGGTAACAACGCCTGTGTTAGAAGATAATGGGGAGTTATTGGGTGTTGTAATTACAAGTGTTAACTTAAGTGATATATCAAATGAATTTATTAATAACGTTAAAATAGGTGATAGTGGTTATATATATGTGGTTGAATCAGATGGAACAGCTATAGCGCATATTAATAGTGATGAGTTACTTAAGAAAAACATTTTAAATATAAGCATAGGGAAACAAATACTTAATAATAAAAAAGGAATTGGCAAATATACATATAATGGTGTTACAAAATTAGTTGCTTACGATACTGACGCTAATAAGGGGTGGACTTTTATTGCTACTATAACTTTGAATGAGTTAACAAAAGTGAGTAATAAGGTAATTACATTAATGTTGATTTTTATTGCTGTATCTGTAGTAGCATGTATAGGTCTAGCAATTGCACTTTCAAAGAATTTGTCTAATTCTATAGTTGAAGTATCAGATAGTATGGCAAAAGTAGCTAAAGGAGATTTTACTGTAGAAGTTACTAGTAAAGGAAAAGATGAAATATCAGGTATGTCTCAAAAATTAAATCAAACATTAGATAGCTTAAAACAATCTATATCCGGGGTTAAAGATATAGCTAGTATAGTGGGAGATTCTGCAGAAAATTTATCTGCTACTTCAATGCAAATGCATACGGCTTCTAGTGAAGTATCTGCAGCAATTAATAATATAGCAGAAGGAGCTACGAATCAAGCTAATGAACTTATGGATATTGTGCGTCTTCTAGATGAATTTTCTAAAGAATTAAAGACGGTTGAGGATAATATCCTAAATGTTAATGATAGAACCGTTGATACCCAAAATAAAGCTCAAGAAGGTAAAGGCGAAATAGATTTATTGATGAACTCCATAGGAAAAATAAAAGATTCTTTTGAAACGGTAGTATCGAAAGTAAATAACCTATCAGGAACTGTCTCTAAGATAGGAAATATAACTGATGCAATAAATACCATATCAGAACAAACCAATCTTTTAGCTTTAAATGCGGCTATTGAGGCTGCTAGAGCTGGCGAACAGGGAAGAGGTTTTGCAGTAGTTGCAGATGAGGTAAGGAAACTTGCAGAAGAATCAAAACAATCCTCTGAGGAAATTTTAAGTTTAATAAAGTCTATATCAAGTGAAACTGATGAAGTAATAGATAATACAAAAGAAGTAAAATCATTGCTAGATGATCAAGAGGGCATAGCTATGAATACTATAAAGTCTTTTGTAGGTATAATTAAATCTGTTGAAGACATAGTTCCGCTTATGGAGCAGACAAAGGTATCTGTGAATAACACTAATGAGTCCAAAGACAAAGTTGTTAATAAGGTACAAAGCATATCTGCTGTAGCAGAGGAAGTGTCAGCATCGTCGGAAGAGATTTCAGCTTCTACTGAAGAATTGTTAGCTTCTAGTGAAGAGGTAACAAAACTAGCATTAAAAGTAGATGAGGCGTCTAAAGATTTAAGAAGCAAAGTTGGGATTTTTAAAATAAATAGATAACCATGCCCGAAATTTAACTTATACTCCGGAATATGCTGCCAAGCTTCGGCACGTTAAAAACTTTTAATCAGTCTAAAGTTTTTAAAAGTGCCATCAGTTTTGGCAGCATATTCCTACGTATAAGTTAAGTTCTGACTAAGGAATCCTATAAATTATAATTATAAGAGTATTTTAATCTTTGTTTTTTAGTGTACAATATTTAAAATAATCTATAAGTGATTTATGCATTCTTAATATGTTGAATATAACGTCTATAGTTGGATATCCTATAATTGTGATAAAATCAATAAAATAATTATGATATTTCAAAATTTCTCCAGGAATGGTGGAATCTTTTGCAAAGACAGTTTCAGAGTTGGTAAGTACACATAGCATAGTTAAAATAAATGCATAATTATAGCTATTTACATATGTGCTTTTCATCCTCTGTCCAAGCAGTATATTGTTTATAAAAGAATAAGTTGCTTTTCTTGGTAGGCTGAGATTAATTGAAGTAATCATAATTTTCACCTTTAAAATTGCTTGTAATATTAATATATGATTAAGGTCATAAAATGTAACTATACAAAACTTTAAACTAATAAAAATGTTTTTTAGATAAAAATTCATAAAAAAGTTGTTGACAACATATAAATAGTATATTATAATCAATAACTGTGTGGTAAATAAATCACATTTTGGGATATCGCCAAGCGGTAAGGCAATGGACTTTGACTCCATCACTCGTAGGTTCAAATCCTGCTATCCCAGCCATTTGGTTTACTAGCTCAGTCGGTAGAGCACATGACTTTTAATCATGGTGTCCGGGGTTCGATTCCCCGGTAAGCCACCAATTAAATATGCAGGTGTGGCGGAATTGGCAGACGCACTAGACTTAGGATCTAGCGCCAACGGCGTGGGGGTTCGACTCCCTTCACCTGCACCATTTAATATAATGCCAGTTAAGATTGATGTTTTATCAATCTTTTTTTGTTTTTCAATATTTTATCTCATAGCTGACTGCCACTAATACCCTCATTAATTGAAGCTTCACTTTATTTATATCGAAATCATTTAATATTATCCTAGTATTAGAATATAATTTATATAATATTGTAAAAATATAATGAATGGCTTAGTAGTTTATTAAGGAGGTAACAGCAGTTGTTAAAAACTGTGACAAAATATGATTTTAGAGGATAAAACCATCTGAAAAGGATAACTTATTTTATGAAAATAACAATAAAAGCATTATTGATAAATGAAACAAATGAACAAATCAAAATTATAGATAACATGATGCTTATATTTTCTACTGTTGTAAGGTTTGCATTTAAGAGAATATTGCAAGGTAAAAACATTGGAGATTTGGAGAAAGAAATAGCGTACAAATACAATCTAAATATAAGACAGGCAAAAGATGCAGTAGAATCGGCAAGGCAAACTATTGCTTCACAAAAAGAGTTAGTAAAAATGAATTATGAAAATTACACTAAAAAAGTTACTGTAATTGAAAATATTTTAGGGGACAAAAAGAAAAATCTATCAGAGAAGAAACGAAATGCTTTACTTAAAAATTAGATAAAAGACAAAGAAAAGCTAATCAATTTAAGAGTTTTATCGATACTAGCACTATTCCATCTGTAGTTTTTGGTACTAAAAAGATGCTCTTAAAAAGGTGTAAGGGGCTTATATCTAACGAAGAATGGAAAGCCTGTAGAAACAATCATATTTATTCAAGAGGAGATAAGACTAAAAAAGGCAATCCAAATTTAAGAGTAATACTAAGTAATGGTATGAGTTATCTTCAAATATCAACATTTGAAAAAACTGAAACTAACAGAGCAATAAAAATTGAAGTACCTATATATTTACCACAAAAATTATCAAAGAAGACAGGTAGAGTAAATGGCACTAATTATAGAGAATTATTTTTAAATCATTTAGCTACAGGTAATGCTTATCAAGTAGAAATGATTAAGAAAAAGGATAAATGTTATTGTCATATAACCTTTGAATTATCTAAAGCAGATGTAATATATACAGAGCATAATGGGATTATAGGCATAGATACCAATCCAGATGGATTTGCTCTAACTATGATAGATAATAAAGGTAATTATAAGTGGAATACCTATTTAAAACAGCATGAATTACTCTATTCTAGAAGCAATAGGAGATCAAATTTATGTGGTGAATTAGTTAAGCAAGTTATCTTCATTGCTAAAACTTATAACTGTGGCGTATCTATAGAGGACTTAAAATTTAAGAATGATAAAGATGTTCAAAGTAAATTTGCAAGAATAAAACATGGTTTTATATATTCAAAGTTGTTAACAATGGTTGAGGCTTCTTGTTATAGAGAAGGAATAGAATTAATTAAAGTAAAACCACAGTATACAAGTAAAATAGGGCTTTATAAATACTGTCATCAGTATGGAATGGCAGTTCATAATGGGGCTGCTATGGTAATAGCTAGAAGAAGTTACAAGTTTAAAGAAAAAATACCTAAAATATTAAAAGATAAGCTTGTTGATAACATTCAACTATTTGACCAAAAGAATGATTGGAGTAAATGGAATTGTATAGATAAAATTATAAAGAGAAAGGTAGGTGAAAGGCCTGATTCTTGGATAGTAAATAGGAAACGAATATTAGGAATAGCATAAGTCTTAATTTTCAAGATATAAAGACTGCCAAAGTACACCTAGAAGGAAAGGCTTTGGTGGAATAATATATTTGAGGAATGGGTAACACCCATAATCTTGTAGGACTTAAGCAGAGAGCCAAAATCTGTGATTTTGTGCGAATCACTTACTCCTTTGAGGAACGAAAAGGAGTTTCCTTAAAGAAGTCTTAAGGTATTACTTAAATGTAAAGCGAGATTTTAAGATAGTTATCTTAATCCTAGTAGTTGAATCCTGTGATACTACCGTTCTATTTAGTGGATAGAATGAAAAACTATGCAAGAATCAATTTGTCATAGTTTTAGAAATCAGGGCTCTTGATGGATAATATAATTGGCGGTTTAGTACCAGAGTTACTTCTGATATTAGTGTTAACCTTAGTCAATGCCTTTTTTTCCGCATCTGAAATGTCTATTATATCTTTAAATAAAAGTAGAATAACTTATCTTGCAGAGGAAGGAAATGAAAAAGCAAGTATAATATTAAAGCTTTTGGAGGAACCAAGCAGATTTCTTGCAATTATCCAAGTTGGAATTACTTTAGCAGGATTTTTTGCCAGTGCTTCTGCTGCAACAACTGTTTCTAATAGATTTTCTATATTTTTACAAGGTTTTAATGTGCCATATAGCGATAAAATATCTGTTGTAGTGGTAACTGTATTACTAGCATACTTTACTCTTGTATTTGGTGAATTATACCCTAAAAGAGTTGCACTGCAAAAATCAGAAGAAATAGCTATGTTTGCAGCTAAACCTATTTTAGTTGTATCAAAAATAATAATGCCTTTTGTAAAATTACTATCTGGATCTACTAATTCTTTAATTAAATTATCCGGAATGAGTCTTGAAGATTTAGAAGAAAAAGTATCTAAGGAAGAAATTAGATCTTTAATAGAAGTAGGTCAGGAAAAAGGAGTAATTAACGAAACAGAGAAGGATATGATAAATGGTATATTTGAATTCGATGATACTATAGCAAGAGAAGTTATGACTGCAAGAACTGATGTATTTGCTATAGATGGAAGCAAACATAATGATATAATTTTAGATGAAATATTAAAAGAGAAGTATTCTAGAATTCCAGTATATGAAGAAGATACTGATAATATAATAGGCATACTATATATAAAGGATTTATTCAGTAAAATAGCAAAATCCTCTATAGATAAGATAGATATAAAACAATTACTAAGGCCTCCTTATTTTGTACCTGAAACCAAGAATATAGATGTGTTATTTAAAGAACTTCAAGAAACAAAAAATCACATGGCAATTCTTATTGATGAATATGGCGGGTTTTCAGGTATTGTTACAATAGAAGACTTAATTGAAGAGGTAATGGGGAATATATTTGATGAGTATGACGAATATGAGCAAAATATAAAAAAGATAGATAAAGACACTTATGTGGTTAATGGATTGCTTCCTATAGACGAAGTAAATGAATTATTAGATTTGGATTTACAGTCGGAAAACTCAGATACTATAGGTGGATTTGTCATCGATTTGCTTGGAAGTATTCCGATAGAAAACGAGGAAAACACTATAGAATATGAGAATATTATTTTTAAAATAGAAAAAGTAAGTGAGAAAAGAATAGAAAAATTAAAAATATATGTGAATCAGGAAAAATGAAGATAGCTTTTATACAAAATCATGTGATTTATTAAACAAAAGTTTTATAAATATGGGTGGAATTCATTAATTAGTCTTTTATTTGTGTAAATATATTAATCAGTGTTTTAAGTATACTTTTTGTGGGAATAATTATAGTTGATTTATATAATTATCATAGAACAGGAGATGCATTTATAATGGAATTAGATAAAGTTTTTCTTAGAAAGTTTTTAGATGGAGCTTTTTCAGACCCAGTGGAAACAAAGTATTGGGATGGTTCTATTGAAAGGTATGGGGATGGAGATAGTAGATTTACTATATTTATAAATGAGCATATACCTAAAAGAAATATCTTAAAAGATCCGTTTTTAGCTTTTGGAGAAGCCTATATGAATAAAGTAATTGATTTTAAAGGTAACATTCAAGAAATAATTGAATCTATATACAGAAACAAAAATAGTTTTTTAAATAAAGCTGAATTGTTTCAAAAAATTTATAAGTTAGCTTCTCACAGTATAAGCAAAAGTAAAAAGGACATACAATATCATTATGATTTAGGAAATGAGTTTTATAGTTTATGGTTAGATGAAACCATGAGTTATTCCTGTGCTTATTTTAAAACAAAAGAAGATTCTTTATATGAAGCTCAATTAAATAAGATACAGCATATTTTGAAAAAATTAAACTTGAAAAATGGTGAAAGAATATTAGATATAGGTTGTGGTTGGGGAGAACTTATAATTACAGCAGCAAAACAATACGGAGTAAAGGCTTTAGGTATAACCTTAAGTAAAGAGCAGTTTGAAAAAGTAAAAGAAAGAATTAAAGAGAACTGTTTGGAGGACCAAGTAGAAGTAAAGCTTGTTGACTACAGAGAGTTGGCTGAAAACAATGAACAGTTTGATAAAATAGTTAGTGTGGGAATGTTAGAACATGTTGGAAGAAAAAATCTACCTGTTTATATGGATACGGTGAATAAATTATTAAAACCTGAAGGAGTATCACTTTTACATTGTATTACTTCACAAACTGAAAGTGAGACAAATCAATGGATACAAAAGTACATATTTCCAGGAGGATATATACCATCTGTAAGAGAGCTTATAGGACTTATGCCAGATTATAATCTACATATAGTGGATTTAGAAAGTTTGAGACTTCATTATTCTAAGACATTAGAATACTGGGCTAAGAATTTTGAAGATGCTGTAGATAATGTAAAAAAAATAAAAGATGAAAAATTTATAAGAATGTGGAGACTTTATCTAAATTCCTGTGCTGCATCCTTTCACTATGGAGTAATAGATATACATCAATTTTTATTTACTAAGGGTCTTAACAATAATATTCCTATGACTAGAGAATACATATATGATAAATAATAAAAAAACTTGGAATTCCAAGTTTTTTTTATTTACTATGTTATGATATAGGTTTTACCTTATTTTTAGTTTGTATGTTAAAATAACCATATAGAGTTAAAAGATAAAAAAGTTTATGTGTGAGGCACAGGACACTGTATTAATATTAATATGTAATGTTAACATAGGGTTTAGGTTTAAATGAAGTTATGAATTCTATATAGAATTTATGTGTACAGTTGTTGAAGGTGGGGTGATGAAAATTAGCTACTCTATAATTAGAGAAAAACTATTAAATCATGAGCTATCTAAGAAATGTATAATAATAAGCGGTGGTTCAGGTAGTGGTAAAACTACATTAGCAATAGATAAATACAAAAATCTTATTAATGAAAAGAAAGTTAATAGTGAAAATATAATAGTATTCGTAATGAATGCAAGTCAAATGCTAACTTGGAAGAAAAACTTGGATTTTGATGCTTTTGGGGAAGTTAGAATTTATACATATCAAGGCTTTGTAAAAAAGGAACTTATAAAATTCTGGCCTATAATAGAACAAAAGTGCAGCAATATTGAGAGAAATAGAATCAGACCAGAGTTTGTATCTGAAGATACCTGTAGATTTATGATGGAAATCTTGGTGAGTTATTATAGAAATAAAAAAGGGTATTTTTCTAATATAACTTCAACTTCTAAAAGAGTTGCTAATGATTTAATTACTAATATTAATAATGCAGCGATGTCTATGGTAAGCTTTAGTGAAATAGGTACTAGAATATATAATTCTATGGAAATCAAGGATGTATTGAGAAAAGAAACTTATGAAGAAATGGATGAGATAATTTCACATTACATTCATAGCTTATTAAAACAGGGAGTAGTAGATTATGCCATAGCAATATATTTATATAAAAACTATCTAATGGAGGATGAAAATTACTTACAGCATTTGAAAAAGATTAAATACTTAATAGTAGATGATTTTGATGAAATATGTCCATGTCAGTTAGCATTAATAAATAAAATAGTTAACATCGTATCCAAAGCAATTCTATTTAAAAATCCTGAGGGCGGGTTTTGTACATACTATGGAACTGATAACAAATATTTAACTGACAACATTAAATTTAATTATGATGAATTAGAATTACAAGAACATTATTTATGTAATAATAAATTACAAGACCTTATAAAAGGTATTAATAACAATACATTAGAAAATAATTTTATAATAGAAAGTGAATTACCAATTAATATTGATTTATCAGCACAACTACATAGTGAGATGATAAATAAAGTTATAGTTAAAATTGAAGAAATTATGAAAAACAGGGGTAAAATAGAAGATTTAGTAATAATTTCTCCTGCTGATAACTTTATATTGAACTATGAACTAGAAAGTAGATTAAAAAATTTAGAGATAGATTTAGTTAACACATGGAAAAATAGTAGGCTTATAGATAATCTCTATGTACAGTGTCTTGTGGTAATAGCTTGTCTTTGTAATAACTATAAACAAGCTTATTTAAATATAGATAACTATAGGAAGTTTTTTATAAAGGTTCTAAATGTAAATCCTGTAAAGGCATCTATTCTGGCAAAAACAACAATTCAACAGGGCAGCATGCCAGCATATATAGAAGAGCTTATTACTGATTTAGATATAAATCAAAAGGAAAGATATAACTATTTAAAGAAGTGTATAGATAACTTTATACAAGAGAGTAAAACAAATAAAATTCCTTTAGGAGAGTTATTTAGAAGAGCTTTTTTAGATTTATTAATAACCTTACCTGATTCTAAGGATAATATTGCCATATGTAAGAATTTAAGTGAAGCAGCAGAAAGATTCATAGGCATACTCTCCCAATTTAATACAATAGATAACCCAGAAGAAAAATTTATTAGTTTTGTTATTAGTGAGGCCTCGGATTTTTATTCTTTAAATGAATTAGAGCAAATGTATTTAAACGACAAAAAATTAATAATAACTAATCCATATAATTTTCTTACATGTAATTTAAAAAGTAAAATTCAGATTTGGGTGGATATAAATAGTAATATGTGGTGCCCGAGAAACGTTAAAGAACTTACTAATATAAATGTCATTAAGAATACATGGAACATAAACGAAGTGTATACAGACAAAATAGAACAGTATAATAAAAAGTATAATTTAATGGCATTGTTGAAATGTTTAATTAAGAAGTGTAGTGAAGAACTTTATTTGTATGGAAGTGAATATTCTGTAAGTGGATATGAGCAAAGCAGCCTCATTGTTGAGATTATTGAGGATATAACTAACAAAATAAGGAGGGAATGATGCAATTTAGAGAAGATCAAAAGCCAATAATGGATTATGTTGGAGGTACCATGGCTGTTCCAGCAGTGCCTGGAGCAGGAAAGACTTTTATAATAGCTAATTTAGCAGCGAAGATTATTAAGGAGAAAAGAAATGAGAAAGGAAAAATATTAATAGTAACCTATATGAATAGTGCAGTAAATAACTTTAAAAATAGAATTTGTGCTGTACTTGATAAAAAAGGTATAAAATCAAATAATGATTATGAAGTTATGACAATTCACAGTCTAGCAATGAAAATATTAAAGGATAGACCAGATATACTAGGCGTTAACGAAGAATTTAAAATACTGGAGGATGTAAGAAAGACATATTATTTAGGTGCTTGTATTGATGAATGGAGAAGGATTGGTGGAGAAAAAATATTTAAATCTTATCTTTCAAGTTACGGCATAAACAAGTATGAACAAAAAAGTGTAGATTGGTGGAACAATTTTTTTGTTGTTATAGATAACTTAATTAGTGAATTAAAGATTAATAATATTTCCCCAGAAATGCTAATACAGAGAAAAGATGAGTTGGGGGATAGTAGCATTATAAGTCATATGTATTATGTATATAACTCCTATGTAAAAAGGCTAAAGGTAGAAGGATATATAGATTATAATGATTTACTGATTTTTGCTTATAAAGCCTTATTAATAGATAAAAAACTTAAAGAAAAATATGAAAAAAAATATAGTTTTATATTTGAAGATGAATGTCAGGATTCCAATGTAATACAATACAATATTTTATCCTTGATTTCACAAAAAAGTGGAAACTTAGTGAGAGTAGGGGACATGAATCAAAGTATAATGGGTACTTTTACATCCTCAGATCCAAGTTTCTTTCATGATTTCTGCAAAAAAGCTAGTAATAATTATGTAATGAATATGGCTGGTAGAAGCACAAAAGAAATTATTGAGGTAGCCAATTATTTAGTGTCTTTCACTAGAGAAAAACATGTAGAAAAGGACTGTAGGAATGCGTTAGCAGAACAATTCATTAATATAATTCCAGAAAACATGGAATTTGCTAATCCTAAATCAAATGACTATGGGATCTATGGTTATTGTTTAAGTTCTTGGGAGAAAGAGAAGGAAACAACAGTTAAAGCTGTATTGAGATTTATAAATAGTCACCCAAATAAAACTTGTGCAGTATTAGTTCCTTTCAATAATCAAGTTAGTGAATTAGCAAGAGAATTAAGAAAGCTAAATATACAGTATGATGAATTGTGTACTGCATCTGAAATAAGATTTGAAACTATTAATACCTTGGGGTACATTTTAAGTTTTCTTGCAGATTTAGATAATATATATAAGTTTAAAATTCTAATTGATAACCTTTTAGAGGAAAACTGTGAAGAAAAACAAATATTAATGGAATATATATTAAGATTTAAAGTAGAAGATATATTGTATTGGGGAAAGTTACGTGAAGATAATTTAGAGTTTAACATAAGTAATAAGGTAAGTTATAAAATTTTAAAAAAGTTTAATAAAAAGCTGCAGTTAATAAAAAGCATAGTGGATTATATTGATGAGCCGGTACATAAATTGATTTTACATATAGGTGATATATTAGAATTAAGCATTGAAAATAAGGCTATAATACAGACTATAGCAAATTATTTTAGGTATGATATAAGGAATAATCCTAATTTAACATTAAGTGATATATCAGAAACTCTATTAGATGTTAAAAATTCACCATTTAAATATATTTCTGATATGGTATATGATATTAAGGGGTATGAAGCTCTGCCAGGCAGAATAACACTAGCTACTTATCATAAATCTAAGGGGTTAGAGTGGGATTGTGTGTTTTTACTTTGCCTTACCGAATATAACTTTCCTGCATCATTAAAAGGCAAATTTAGATCTGAGTTCTATTATTTTAAAAGTGAACTTAAGAATCCAGTAGCTGCAGGAAAAAGAGAAATAATGAAACTATTAGGAGGTCATATATGTTATGATTTATACGAACAAGCAAAAATAGATGCTGTAAATGAGAGAATAAGACTCTTATATGTGGGAATAACTAGAGCAAAAGAATATCTTGTACTAATGTCACATTATGAAGAACTTAAAAATATAAAAGATGAACCGTCTTTATATTATAAAATACTTAAGGAATTTATAGATAAAAAGCGCAATAGCGAATAATACAATTTTAAGGAAGGGATAACAGATGATAGATGTTAGAAAGCTTAAGTATTTTTACTATAGTCAAAATTCATTAAATACTTTTTATAAGTGCCCTCTTAAATTTAAACTAAAATATATAGACAATATGTCATGGAGAAATGATTCTCCTATGGATAGGGGTTATAACGAAGGTATAAAACTAGGACTAGATTTTCACTTAATGTGTGAAAGATACTTCTCTGACATTCCACTAGGTAATTGTGTAGACAATAGCGTAATATTAAATTGGGTGAAAGCTCTTAAGGACAGGTTTATTTTGCAAAAGGATTATATATATTTACCTGAATATGAAATAAAGATGAAGAAGAAAAGTATTAGACTTCAAGCAAAATATGATCTAATTATAATAACACCAGAGGGTAGGGTGGAAATATGGGATTGGAAGACGGAAAATAGAAAGTTATCTCTAAAAGAAATGGAACAAAGATTTCAAACAATGGTTTATATGTATGTATTAAAGGAAGAGATTAAAAATCTCTTTAATATAGATATAATTGCTGAAAATATAAAAATGTTTTTCTGGCAGCCATTGTACGCTGATGACATTATAGCTATTTCTTACTCTGGTGAAAAACACACTGCAAATGAAATTGGCATAGAAATGATTATAAAAACAATTGATAATTATAATTTTTTAAAAGATTTTAATAAAACTTTATATTATAAAAATTGTAGGTTTTGTGAGTTTAACTATTTTTGTAATAATGAGACAGTAAATTTCAATTTTTTAGAAGAATATACATAGTTTATTGTATTAAATAAGTATTTGACTAAGGGAGATTGTATTATAGATTCTTTTGACAATTCTGTAAATACACCTAATAAAGAGTTAATATATAAATTTTTATATTAAAAATTCTACAATTTATAAAAAAACAGTTGAACTTATCAAATCAAACAGTATATTATTATATATAATAGAAACTTAATATTTTCAAAAGAATTACAAAAACGTAATTAAAACTATTAACCATAAAGAGGGGGCCAAAACATTGTTGTATAAAAGTACCAGGGGTAAAGGAAAAGTTGTAAAAGCATGTGAAGCTATAGTAAGAGGTATAGCTGAAGATGGTGGTTTGTATGTACCAGAAGAGTTTCCTAAAATAGAAAAATCTTTTGAGGAACTGTCAGAGCTAAGTTATCAAGAGTTGGCATTTTATATTATGAAGAAATATTTTAATGATTTTACTGATGATGAGCTTAAGTTATGTATAGAAAATGCGTACGATAGTAAATTTGAAGCTTCTAATATTGCTCCATTAGTTTATAAGTCAGGAGCTTATTTCTTAGAGCTTTATCACGGAAGAACATTAGCCTTCAAAGATATGGCACTTAGTATACTTCCACATCTTTTAAAAACTGCAGCGAAAAAGTTAGGTATAGAAAAAGAAATAGTTATACTTACAGCTACGTCAGGAGATACTGGAAAGGCAGCTTTAGAAGGATTTGATAGTATTGAAGGTACAAAAATTATAGTCTTTTACCCGAAGGATGGAGTAAGTGAAATTCAAAGGAGACAAATGACTACCCAAGAGGGTAAAAATACCTTTGTAGTTGGAATAGAAGGGAATTTTGACGATGCTCAAAGTGGCGTTAAAGAAATATTTGCTGATGAGGAATTTAACAACTTTTTAGGTCAGCAAGGATATATGTTCTCTTCTGCAAATTCCATAAATATAGGCAGATTAGTTCCTCAAATAGTTTACTACGTGTATTCCTATGTAAGCTTATTAAAAGAGAACAAAATTAAAGCTGGTGAAAGTATAAATGTTGTTGTTCCAACAGGAAACTTTGGAAATATACTAGCAGCTTACTATGCTAGTATTATGGGAGTTCCAATAGGAAGATTTGTCTGTGCATCTAATGAGAATAAAGTTCTTGCAGATTTCATAAATACAGGTGTTTATGATAAGAGAAGAGAGTTTTTTGTAACTAATTCTCCTTCCATGGATATTCTAATATCAAGTAATCTAGAAAGATTTTTATACGAAATAAGCGGAAGAGATGACAAAATTGTAAGCGCTCTAATGAAACAACTGAAAGAAGAAGGAAAATATGAGATAAGTAATGATATGAAGGAAAAATTAAAAGCCTTATATGGAGACTTCTCTACAGAACAAGAGACTCTTTCAGCTGTTAAAAAGGTTTATGAAGCTTCTAACTATGTTATGGATACTCATACTGCAGTAGCATATGATGTTTATGAAAAATATAAGAACAATACTGGGGACAATAGCGTTACAGTAATAGCATCCACTGCAAGTCCTTTTAAGTTCCCAAGAAGCATAAATGAAGTATTAAACTTTGCAGATAACACTGCTTCTGATTTTGAAATGGTGGAAGAGTTATCAAAGAAGTTTGACATTAAAATACCAAGTGGAATTAAAGAATTAGATAAAAAAGAAATCCTTCATAAAGCAACCTGTAAGAAGGATGCAATGAAAGACATAATTAAGGACTTTTTATGTTCTAAATAAAGTAAAACTATATTACATGAGATTTTTTCTCTGAATATATATTAAAGAATTTAAGCAATGAATACTTATCTAATAAGTATTCATTGCTTTTTTATAGTATAAGAAATTATAAATTTTTTGACCACTTTTAATGCTTGGTAGAGCTTGAGTTTCTTGCATAGAAAGTTTAAGTAAGATATTGTCTATAGAATAATTACATTAAATTTATATAAAAATTAGATAAAATGAATAATTATTAAAGTAGTTATTTCATAATTAAGTATAATTTTTTAATTTTAATGATTGGTTAAATGTCATATTTAAAACAAAAGTGGTATATATAATAAAAAATATATTTAATGTTGACAAATTGATAATTTTAATGCATAATAGTTATTAAATTAATACTTATTTTGCATAATGTTGAATATTATATTGCAAAATAAGTAATGATATAATATACTTAAGTATATTATATGAGAAAAATGCAAGTTATTTTTCGTTACATAGTAATTTCAATTATGTTTTATTTTTTATTTCAAGGATGTTATGGAAAGGTGATTAAAATTGATTAAATTAGAAGGTGTTCATAAATATTATGGAAATACACATGTGTTAAAGGGAATTGATTTAACAGTAGCAAGTGGTGAAAAGTTAGTCATAATTGGCCCTAGTGGTTCAGGAAAAAGTACACTTATTAGAAGTATGAATTTGTTAGAAGAACCTACTCAAGGAAAAGTTATAGTAGATGGTATTGATATTACAGAACCTAAAGCTCCAATTACAAAAGTAAGACAAGCTATAGCTATGGTTTTTCAGCAGTTTAATTTATATCCACACAAAACTGTTCTTGAAAATGTAACCTTAGCACCAATTTTCGTAAAAAAAGTTCCTAAGAAGGAAGCAGAAGAGTCAGGAATGGCTTATTTGGAAAGGGTTGGGCTTAAAGATAAAGCCAATTCATATCCTATACAGCTTTCAGGTGGACAACAACAACGTGTGGCTATTGCTAGAGCTCTTAATATGAAGCCTAAAATAATACTTTTTGATGAGCCTACTTCTGCTTTAGACCCGGAAATGATTCAAGAAGTACTTGATGTTATGGTTGGACTTGCCAATGAAGGTATTACAATGGTGGCTGTGACTCATGAAATGGGATTTGCACGTAGAGTAGCAGATAGAGTGATTTTTGTTGATGGAGGGGAAATTTTAGAAGAAGGTTCTCCAGAACATTTCTTTAAAAATCCAACCCATGAAAGAACAAAGTTATTCTTAAGTCGTATAGTACACTAGAAAATGTTAAATATAAATATATTAATTAATATTAAGGGGGAAAAAATATGAAAAAATTAAAAGTTTTCATAGGAAGTTTATTACTTGTTACAGGCTTAGCATTAACAGGATGTGGTTCAACTGCACAAAAATCAGATACAACTACATCTGCAGCAGCAGATATTAAAGCTATAAAAGATAGAGGAGTGCTTAAAGTTGGAGTTAAGCTTGATGTACCAAAGTTTGGGTATAAAGATCCTAAAACTTCAAAAATTGAAGGTTTTGAAATAGATATTGCTAAGGCAGTAGCTAAAAAGATTTTAGGAGATGAAAATAAAGTTGAATTGCAAGGAGTAACTGCAAAAACAAGGGGACCGCTTTTAGATAGTGGACAAGTTGATATGATTGCAGCTACATTTACTGTAAATGATGAACGCAAAAAGAGTTATAATTTCTCAGATCCATACTTTACAGATGGTGTGGGCATAATGGTTAAAAAGGCTTCAGGAATTAAGGATTTAAAAGGATTAAATGATAAAAAGATAGGTGTAGCGCAAAGTGCTACAAGTAAGCAAGCAATACAACAGGAAGCTGAAAAAGTTGGAAGTAAGGTTACTTTTCTAGAATTTTCAACTTACCCAGAAATTAAAGCAGCTTTAGAAGCTGGTCGTGTTGATGCTTTCTCTGTTGATGGAGCTATTCTTAACGGATACTTAGATGATTCTACTGTAATTTTAGATCAACGTTTCAGCCCACAAAATTACGGAATAGCATCTAAGAAAGGAAACGATGAATTAGCTAAGACTATAAATGATACTGTTAACGAAATGAAGAAATCAGGTGAGCTTGACAAGCTTATTCAGAAATGGGGGATTAAATAGTGACAGGTCCTTTTGAGGCTTTTAAGTGGCAGGCGCTTTTTAGTGATTGGTCTGTTTTTGCACAAGGATTTATTACAACAGTTTTGGCCTCTATGATTGCTTTAGCGTTAGCATTGGCATTAGGAGTTATTTTTGGAGTTTTTGGAGCATCAAATTATAAAATTCCTAGAAAAATAAATAAAGTTTATGTTGCTATAATACAAAATACTCCATTAGTAATCCAAATTTTCTTTTTATACCATGTATTGCCTCACTTTGAAATAATGCTACCAGTTTTTGTAGTAGGTGTTCTTGGATTGGGAATATATCATGGAGCATACATTGCAGAAGTAGTTAGAGGTGGTATTGAGGCAGTTCCTAGAGGTCAAATGGAATCAGCAATTTCTCAAGGTTTTACTTATATTGAAGCTATGAGGCATATTATATTGCCTCAAGCAACAAAGCTTATATTTCCACCGCTTACTAACCAGGCTGTAAGCTTAATAAAAAATACTTCAGTAATGGCTATGGTTGCTGGAGGAGATTTAATGTATCAAGCTGACTCTTGGTCAAGTAATAATCTTTATTATGGACCAGCTTATATTGTAACAGCATTACTTTATTTAGTGTTATGTTTACCTCTTGCTAGGTTTGCAACAAGATTAGAACGTAGAACTGGGGTGGGAGTATGATAAGTGAAGTTTTTAAGCCGGAAATATTTACATTCTTATTGAAGGGATTAGCAACCACTTTATATATAGCAGCAATGACTATTGCATTTAGTTCAATTTTTGGAATAATTTTAGGAATTGCCCGTTATGTGAATCATAAAATTATTAGTTCTATAGCAACTATATATATTGAAGTTGTACGTAATACTCCGCTTCTTTTGTTCATACTAGCAATACGTTTTATGACTAAGCTAGAACCATTAAATGCAGGAATTGTAGCTATGACTATATTTACTAGTGCTATTATTGCAGAAATTGTTCGAGCGGGATTAAATTCAATTAATAGAGGACAGTGGGAAGCAGCAAAATCCCAAGGTTTTAACTATACACAAACATTAATTCATATTATATTACCACAAGCTTTACGTAATATGATTCCACCTTTAGTTTCAACCTTTATTACTGTAATTAAGGATACATCCTTTGTATGGGTAGTAGGAATTGAAGAACTGACAGGTAAAGGAATGATAATTATGGGTCAATACTCTAAAACTTCTCAAGTTATCACTATATTTGCCATGATAGCTATAACATACTTTATGGTTAACTATGTACTATCTGTTATTGCTCGTAGACAACAATTAAAGATAGTTCGTTAAAAGTAATATAAATTTGTTATATATTAAAATAACATAAAAATAAAGCTGGTAGAGTTTAAATCTAACCAGCTTTATTTTTATGTTTAGCTAAGTCATCTAAAAAATTAAATGCATAGATAACCACAACCTAAATTTAACTTATACTAAGGGATATATTACCAATGTTGAAGTCACATTTAAATATTTTTTTATTAGTCTTAGCTCAAATTTGAGAAAAACCTTAGAACTTTTGATATGGTTGAAAGCCTAAATGGCTTTCAACGAGCGACTTATCAATGGTAATTGATAAGTTGGTCCGGACTGAGGCACGAGTTTATCTAAATTTAGGCCATGGTTATATATAGATATTTAACATTAACATAAAAAATTATATCTTAAAATAAGATGATTAAAAGTAAAAAGTTTGGTAAAATATTAAGTAGAGATTAAACTACAGCTAATAAGGAGGGATATTAGGTTATGCAGGAGATAAGCGATTATGCTGAGGAACTAGTAGATATCTTCAGGTCTTTGAATAATAAGTTTAAAAAGACCATAGAGAAAGAAGTCAGTGAATATGGTATTACAATGCCTCAGGTAATGCTATTGCATGTACTCTATCATAAACCTGGTATTACACTAAATGAACTAAGTAAAGAATTAAGTTTATCTAAGAGTACTGTATCTGGAATTGTTGATCGTTTGGGAAAAAGTGGTTATGTTATAAGAGAAATACCTGAAAATAATAGAAGAATAGTTAAAATATCCTTATCTAATAATGCAATAGAAAAGGCATATATTATTAAGGATATTAAAACAAAATATATATGCCAAATGCTCCAACAATTAGATATCAAAGAAGTAGAAAATATGATAAATGAATTAAAAAAGCTTAATAATTTATTAAGTGTAAATGATGAAGGTAATTGATAAAAATTTATAAATTTAAAATAGCTTATGGAATAAAGAGGAATCTATAAGCTATTTTTTATTATTCAAAAGGGAGTATTTCCAATGCTTTTAAAAACTCTTTATCAACGTTGTGACTAGCACGAAGTTTATTATCTTTTCTAAATTTAAGTATTTTAGCTTTCATACCTTCACCATATATTCCATCTATTGTACCATTATAATAACCTTTTTGTTTCATCCTCATTTGGACTTCGTATACGTCAGAGCCTCTATAACCAGGTACTAGCATTCTAAAATTATTAGATGAAAGTCCATAAGGACCGCCATATATTATTACAATAGTACCGTGGTTAACTTTTTTATATAGATCCTCAACATCTTTATTTAACATCCTTATACATCCATGAGATGCTGCATCACCTATAGAATTTGGTTTGTTAGTTCCGTGTATTCCGTATTTTCCCCAAGGTACATTTAATCCAATCCATCTTGTACCAAATCCACTTCCCCATTCTGTGGCCTTATTTACAACAGTCCATGTACCGATAGGTGATGGTGTAGAAGTTTTACCCTTCGCTATAGGATAACTTTTTATTATTTTAGAATCTTTACTATTTATTAGAAATAGTCTTAATTCAGTTAAATCTACTAATACAGTATAAGAATTTTTATTTTTAGTGTTAGTATTATAATTCATTGCATTACCCTTAAGTGGGTAAATTGAAGAAATCATTATTAGTAGAAACAAGGAAATTATGTATGTTGATATATATTTTTTCATTTTACCACTCCACTTCAATGTTACTGTTTCAAATAAAATAAGATCTATAAGGCTCCATTTACTTTGATACTCTAAAATGGTATTCTGGTGTAGAATTTGTTATACATTTAAAATCATACCCTAATTTTTTGTAATGGCATATGATTCCCTCTAAGGCTTCGCAGGTAGTTTTATTTGGTTGATCGCAATGCAGAAGTAAAAATATTTTATTAGGGCAGACGCATTTTTGTGTGGCTTCCTTTAGCAATTTATCTGGTGATGTATGGCAATCTAAGCCATCAGATAAACTTAAATTCCAATCAAATATCTTGTAGTTTTTTTCATGAAGCTTTTCTAACATGCTAGTGGTCAAGTGCTTTTTACTACCTGATGGAAACCTTATTATATTACAATCTATACCAATAACTGATTTTATTTTATCTGCAGTTTTATCCATCTCATTTATGAAAGCTTCATCACTAGAATATATTTCTTTATATTTGTGAGTATAAGTGTGAAGACCTATGCTGTGACCTTCATTATGAATTCTTCTTAAAAGGTCCTCTCTACCATCAATTTTATAGCCTACAACAAAAAATGTAGCTTTTACATCTTGTGTTTTTAAAGTATCTAAAATCTTACTTGTAACGTTAGTACTAGGTCCATCGTCAAATGTTAGATAAATAACCTTATTTTCAACTACATCAGTATTAATAGAAGTTTGAAGGTACTGATGAAATAGGCTAATGTGAAGAAGACTATTACTTAATGTATATACAATAACTAAATATAAGGCTGAAAATATATATAGCTTATTTTTAATTTTCACGAAAAAACCTCCTGTCATGTTAACAAGTTATAGTTAAGAGTACATAGTACTCGTCAGTATGTATTAATATTATATTTGTCATTTTAGCTTAAATTCTAAGGAATATCATATTCATTTGAATTCAAACATAGTTGCATCCTTAACAATAGTTAGCATAATTATGTTTCGCAGATTAGCATATATTTTAGTATTTGCAATTTAAAAAGTTTTAACATATATGAAGTTATAAAAATTAATAATAAATTGTTACCAATGTAGTTAAATATTTCATAGAAAATAATAGCGTGTTGTGCTAAAAAACAATACTAAAATTGTAAAATACCTTAAAAAAATATATAATTTCATTTAATTAATATATTTTTTATAAAATATACGCATTTTTTTGATATAATAGTATATCTAATCTAAGATCAGTATGAGGTGGAGTATTAACACTAATCTAATGGATAAACTTATATAATAAACAAATAATAATGTTAACAGAGAGGAGTGAAGCCAATGGAGGTTTATTTTGATAACAGCTCTACAACGAAACCTTTTGATGAAGTTATAAAAACTATGGTTGATATAATGAAAAACTACTATGGCAACCCATCTTCTGCACATGCTTTAGGATTAAAATCAGAACAAAAGATGAATGAAAGTAGAGAGATCGTTGCAAGAACTATTAATTGTAGTAAGGATGAAATAATATTCACATCAGGTGGCAGCGAAAGTAATAATTTCCTCATAAGAGGCTTTGTAAAAGAAGGTGCTCATATAATTACTAGTAAAATAGAACATCCTAGTGTACTGAATACTTGTAAAGAGCTAGAGAAACAGGGTGTTAATGTTACATATATAGATGTAGATTGTAAAGGGAACATAGATATAAATCAATTAGAGGATAGTATAAATAAAGACACTCAACTTGTAAGTATAATGCATATAAATAATGAAATTGGAATAGTGCAAGATATTGAAACTATTGGAAGATTGATAAAAGAAAAAAGTAACAGGATAAAGTTTCATGTAGATGCTGTACAAAGCTACGGAAAGTATAAAATTGATGTGCAAAGGATGAACATAGATTTACTTTCTACCAGTGGTCATAAAATTCATGGGCCAAGAGGTGTAAGCGCAGCTTATTTAAGAAAAGGACTAATGCCAAAACCTTTAATATATGGTGGAGGACAAGAGAGAAGTTTTAGATCAGGAACTGAAAATCTTACAGCGGTAGCAGGTTTTGCAAAAGCAGCTGAAAAAATATATGCAAATAGAGAAGAAAATTACGAAAAAGTATTAGATATTAAAAATTATTTTATAAATGGGCTACAAAACATACCTAATATTAGAGTTAATAGTGATGGAGATGAATTTTCTCCATATGTCCTAAGTGTTTCCTTTAAAGGTGTAAGAGGAGAAGTTTTACTTCATATGTTAGAGGAAAACGGTATATATGTATCTACAGGGTCTGCTTGTTCAGCTAAGGGTAATAAAGATAGCTATGTTCTTGAAGCTATAGGTTTAAAATCAGATGAAATAAAAGGTAATATAAGATTCAGTTTTTCTGAGTATTCTTCGAAAGAAGAAGTAGACTATACCATAGAAAATTTACATAAAGCTTTAAAATTTTTGAGGAGAGTTAGCAAATGAAGAAATTATTATTAATTAAATACTCACCAGAGATATTCTTAAAGGGCTTAAATAAAGGAAAGTTTGAAAAGAAACTTATTAATAATATAAAAATGGTATTAAAAGGTTTAAAATATGACTTTGTTACAGATCAAGGAAGATGGTTTTTAGAATGTGAAGATATAGAAGAAGGAATTAAGAGAGTAAAAAGAGTATTTGGGGTTTCTGAAATATGTATTGTTACAGAAACAACTCCAGACTTAAATGAAATTAAAAAACAAGCAGTAAAGGAAGCTATTGAAAGCAGAGCTAAGACTTTCAAGGTGGAGACAAATAGAGCTAATAAAAATTTTCCAGGTACATCAATGGATATAAGTAGGGATGTAGGGGCTTATATATTGAATAATAGTAAAGACTTAAAAGTAGATGTCAACAAACCAGAGTGTACTGTTAATGTTGAAATAAGAAAAAAGGCATATGTTTATTCCAAGAGAATAAAGGCTACTGGTGGTATGCCTTACGATACTAATGGAAGTACAATGTTAATGCTATCAGGAGGGATTGATTCTCCAGTAGCTGGATATATGATGGCAAGACGTGGTGCAAGACTAAATTGTGTTTATTTTCATAGCCATCCCTATACCAGCGAAAGAGCTAAAGAAAAAGTTAAAGATTTAGCAAATATTTTAAAAAGCTATACAGGAAGTATAAATTTGTATGTAGTTCCTTTTACTGAAATACAAATGCAAATTATTGAAAAATGTAGAGAAGATGAACTCACTATAATAATGAGAAGATTTATGATGAGAATAGCTTGTAAACTAGCAGATAAATATGAAATCCACTCAGTAACTACAGGAGAGAGCATAGGCCAAGTTGCAAGCCAGACTATGGAAGGGTTAGTAGTAAGTAACGATGTGGCAGATAGACCAGTGTTCAGACCTTTAATAGCCATGGATAAAGTAGACATAATGGATATATCAAGACAAATAGGTACATATGAAACTTCAATACTTCCCTATGAAGATTGTTGTACTATATTTGTTCCTAAACATCCAAAAACCAGACCTAGACTTGATGAGATGAGAAAAGCTGAAAGTGTTTTAGACATTGAAAAGTTAGTTAACGAAGCTGTTGAAAAATGCGAGCTTTTTACTTAAAATCTAGTGAACATATAATTAAGAGGAAGTATTAGTTAAATACTTCCTCTTAAATTAGTATCCATTTAAAGCAGAGTATATGGTTTTAATAACATATAAAGCTATCAATAAGTCTTAAGTCAATTCCAAAGTAAACCCATCTAACTCCATTCCATCTCCAGCCAGCAGCAGTTCTTCTATCTACACGGGTCAACCAAGCCCAAAAGCCCCTTCTGTTTCTAGGCCATATATATACATATCTAAATCTACAAGGTCTTAAAGAACCAGGACTTACAGCATATGTGCCTATACCTTCACCTGGTGTTGGTTGCATAGCTTGAGCTTGAGCTTTTGATGGAGTTATGGCTGGTGGAGGACCAGTTGGAGGGCCGAACTGTGGGCCGCCGCCAGGTCCATCTGGACCACCTGGACCACCGCCAGGACCACCAGGATATTGAGGATAATATCCTCCGGGTTGTTGAGTTGGAGGGGCACCTCCAGGAAACTGTTGCTGACGGAATGGACACATATGTCCAAAATCAAAATAGTCCCAATACATGTAATTTACTCCCTTTTTAAATGCTACATTACATACTATGTTATAGCATAGAAAATGGTTAACAATATATTACCTAAATGTGCTTTATTTTAAAAAAAATTTTTGTATTTTTAATTAATTGGCATCAAATCGTAGACTAGAGATGTGTACTTAACTGAGAGTTAAGAACAGTTATAGTTATTTTCAAAAATAGTGTAAAAAAAATATACATGTAAAAGTTTTCTACAATGTTTATAAAAAGCAAAATATTATGGATTACTTAGAAGCAATGAAAATGAGTGTATATAATTTTTACAGTAAATTTCTAATTACATATTTATTTGTTATTAATAATAACGCTTTAGGTATTAAACATGATTGTATAAATTTTGGCATGATTCCTGCTCAATATAAAATATTGATTAATATTTTATATGTAAGGATGTGGAGGGAATAATATGCAAGGATTAACAATTGATCAAATTAAAGTTGGAGACAAGGTAAATATAGAAAAGACTATATCTGAAACAGATGTATATTTATTTGCAGGAATTACAGGGGATTTAAATCCAGCACATATCAATCAAGTAGCATCAGAACAAACTATATTTAAGGGAAGAATAGCTCATGGCATATTGGTTACAGGGCTTATTTCTACTTGTTTAGGAATGTATCTTCCAGGTCCAGGAACCATTTACATGGGACAGCAAGTTAAATTTACTGCTCCAGTTTATATAGGAGATACAGTAAAGGCAGAAGTGGAAGTTTTAGAAATAAATGTTGAAAAAAATAGAGTTAAATTAAAAACAGTATGTACAAATCAACATGGGAAAGTAGTTATTGATGGGGAAGCATTAGTTATGCCTCCTAAGAAAATTTGCTGAAAAGGATTTGAAAAATAAATAATTAATTCAATTTATAGAATACAATTTTAAATAGCATATATTACTAGAAAATAAAGTAAATCTTTAGTTAATAAAGGTGTTTTCTTAGTATATATGCTATTTTGTTGTATATAACTAGTGCTGCAGTCATAAGTTATTAAAAAAAACATATTATAGTAATGAAAAATCATAATCATAATAAGCTAATAAGCTGTAGAGATGAGACTATACGAAAGGGAAGGTAATTGATAAGATACTTTACGATTGTATTATTCCAAAGGGGGATTGGTTTAATGTTCTTAGAACAATATTTTAAGGTAGTAGTTGAAAACATAGATGAGGCACTACTAGCAATCGATAAAAATGGAATATTATTCGAGATAAATAAGACTGCAGAGGAATTATTAGGGATTTGTGTTGAAAAGGGAATTGGAAAACATATAGAAGAGATTTTACCTAATACAAATTTAATTGCAGTGTTAGAAACTGGAAAAAATGAATTAAATCAAAAATTCCTTTTTAATGGAAGGGTATTCATAACTAATAGAATTATTATAAATATAGATGGAAAGATAGAAGGTGCAATAGCTATCTTCCGTAATATCACTGACTATAAAAAAATGCGAAAAGAAATAAATGACGGTAAGCTATATATAGATGTTTTAGATACTATAATTAATACTTTTAATGAATGGATTGTAGTAGTTGATGAAAAAGGAATAATTACTATGATGAGTAAAGCTTATAAAGAGTTTATAGGCTGCAATAATCCTGAAGGAAAACCAGTGGAAGATGTAATAGAAAATACAAGAATGCACGAAGTTATAACAACTGGAAACGCCAAAATAGGTGATGTTCAGGAGATAAAGGGAAATAAGATGATTGCTATGCGTGTTCCTCTTAAAAAACATGACAAAGTTATTGGGGCTGTGGGGAAAGTAATATTTAAGGATTTAAGTGATTTTTATACTTTAAGTAAAAAGCTAAATAATTTAGAGAAGGAAGTTGAATTTTATAAGAGTAAACTTGATAGTGAAAGAAAAGCAAAGTATTCTTTTGAGAATATCATAGGAAATTCTAATGCCATTGAAAAAGTGAAAAATTTAGCAAGGAAAGTAGGAAATACAGATTCTAATGTTTTAATAATTGGAGAGAGTGGTACTGGTAAAGAGCTATTTGCTCATGCTATTCATAATGTAAGCAAGAGATACCTTGGACCTTTTGTAAAGATAAATTGTGCAGCTATTCCATCAGAGTTATTAGAAGCAGAGTTATTTGGTTATGAAGAGGGTGCTTTTACTGGGGCTAGAAAATGTGGTAAGAAAGGAAAATTCGAACTAGCAAATGGAGGGACCATATTTCTCGATGAAATAGGGGATATGCCAGTAAACATGCAGGTTAAAATACTAAGAGTAATTCAAGAAAAAGAAATTGAAAGAGTTGGAGGCAATGTAGTAAAACAGATTGATGTTAGAATAATCGCTGCAACAAATAGAAATCTTGAAGATAGAGTAAAGGAAGGAAAGTTTAGAGAGGATCTTTACTACAGACTTAATGTTATGAAGATTGTGCTGCCGCCTCTAAGAGAAAGAAAAGAGGATATTCCAGTGCTAGCAAATGCTCTGAGAGCAAAAATTGCTAATAGATTAGGAATATATGTAGAAGGAATAGCTAAGGAAGCTGTTGAATGTTTAAAAAATTATGATTGGCCAGGAAACATAAGGGAATTAGAGAATGTTATCGAAAGAGCTGTAAACCTTTTAGATTCAGATATAATTATAAAACAGGAGTATTTACCAAGCAGATTAGAAAAAAACAAATCTAAAACTCATATGGTTGGAAATAAATATTTAAGAGAAATAGTAGAAGATATTGAAAAGGAAGTTATTCTTGAATGCCTAAATAAAACCCAATGGAATAAGAATAAAGCTGCAAAGTTACTAGGTATAAGTAGGGCAGGTTTATATAAGAAAATAGAAGAATACAAATTAAAAAGTGCTTCACTATGTACGTGAATATAAGGGGACCAAGTGGAAGCTTAACTTATACTCCAGGATATATTACTAATACTTCGTCATGTTAAATATTTTTAATTAGTCTAAAGCTCGAATATGAGAAAAACCTAAGAACTTTGATAAACTCGCTATGCTCAAACAATCTAAAGTTCTAAGGGTTTTCTCACATTCTCGCTAAGACTAATAAAAAAATATTTAAATATGACTTCAGTATTAGTAATATATCCTTACATATAAGTTAAGCTTCCACTTAGCAACCATATATAAGTATAATGAATCCTTGGTGATTGAAAGCAACCTCGTTATTAAAAACGGGGTTATTTTTGTGAAAATATAAAATGAAAACGTTAAAAATTTATGTAAAAACAAAATACATGTAAAAAGAATATACATTGTTAAAATTCAGATAATTGAATACTTATAACAATGTAGAGATAAAAAATGTATAAAAAACATACATTTTTTATTTTTTTAAAAGCAAGGGCATATAAACAGAATTTTTAGCTTCGGATAAGGTTACTAGAGTGTGTAGTCATTTGATGAAGGTGTTTTAAGACAGGTCTAATTCGAAGATATTAATGAAATACAAGAAACTTAAATAGCTTTAGAACATTGGTATGAAAGTTGCTATATGTATTAGTACGGGGAGAATATTATATGGAGGGTGATAGAAAGATGAGGTCAAAGATTATTTCAAAAGAACAAGCAGTTAATCTAATAAAAGATGGAGATACTGTTGCAGTAGGTGGATTCATTGGATGTGGCCACCCAGAAGAGATTACACTAGAAATAGAAAAAATATATTTAGAAAAGAAAATTCCTAGAAATTTAACTTTAGTTTATGCAGCTGGTCAAGGAGATAGTAAGGATAGAGGACTGAACCACTTTGGTCATGAAGGCTTAGTAAACAAAGTAATTGGAGGACACTGGGGGTTAGCTCCAAAGCTTCAAAAATTAGCTTTAGAAAATAAAATTAAAGCATATAATTTACCACAAGGTGTCATATCACATTTATACAGGGATATTGCAGCAGGTAAGCCTGGGACTATTACGCACGTTGGATTGAAAACCTTTGTAGATCCAAGAGTCGAGGGTGGAAAGTTAAATGAAGTTACCACTGAAGATATTATAAAAGTAATAAATATTGAAGACAAGGAATATTTATTATACAGGGCATTGCCAATAAATGTTGTGCTTTTAAGAGTAACTTATGCTGATGAGGATGGCAATGCTACCTTGGAAAGAGAAGCGGCAACTCTCGATGTCACAGCAATGGCACAAGCTGCCAAAAATTCTGGAGGAATAGTTATAGTTCAAGCTGAAAAAGTTGTAGCAAAAGGTTCTCTAGATCCAAGAAAAGTTAAGGTGCCAGGAATATATGTTGATGCTATAGTAGTTGCTGAACCTAAAAATCATATGCAGACCTTTGGAGAACTTTATAATCCAGCTTATTGCGGAGATGTTAAACTTCCTGTAAATTCAATAGCATCCTTGCCAATGGATGAGAGAAAAATAATAGCAAGAAGAGCGGCTATGGAGCTTATACCTAATGCAGTAACTAACCTAGGTATCGGTGTACCAGAAGGGGTAGCCATAGTGGCAAATGAAGAAGGAATCGGAAATGAACTGACTTTAACTGTGGAAGCTGGTGGAATAGGAGGAGTACCTGCAGGTGGTTTAAGCTTTGGAGCATCAACTAATCCAGATTGCATACTTGATCAATACAGTCAATTTGATTTTTATGATGGTGGTGGACTAGATGTGGCATTTTTAGGACTTGCACAGTGTGATAAAGTTGGCAATGTAAATGTTAGTAAATTTGGGCCTAAGATTGCAGGTTGCGGAGGATTTATTAATATAACTCAGAATGCAAAAAAAGTAGTATATTGCGGAACTTTTACAGCAGGTGGTTTAAAGATAAAAGTAAAAGATGGAAAGTTAATAATAGAACAAGATGGAAAGTTTAATAAATTCTTAGATACTGTAGAACAAATAACTTTTAGCGGTGAATATGCAGTAGATACCAATCAGAGTGTATTATATATTACTGAAAGAGCAGTATTTAGATTAAGTAAAGGTGGACTAGTATTAGAGGAAATTGCACCTGGAGTAGACTTAGAAAAAGATATACTTGCTCATATGAATTTTAAACCTGTTATATCAGAGAAATTAAAATTTATGGATGAAAATATATTTAAAGATGAACTTATGGGATTAAAACTTAAGGTACAATAGTTGCTTTATATAGAATTATTACAAAGTTTAGTATGGAAGATAAAAGTATAGAGGAAAACAAGGTAAAATGTCCTAATAGAAAAATAAGACAAATGGAGGTGTTATAAATGGCAGTTTTAGGAATTCTCTTAAGTTTAGGATTATTGATGTTTATGGCTTACAGGGGGTTCTCAGTAATCTTCTTCGCTCCTATTTTTGCATTGCTAGCAGCTATATTTTCTGGAATGGCTATTATGCCAACCTATACGGAAATATTTCTGCCTAATCTAGGAAATTACGTAAAGGTTTACTTTCCCTTCTTCCTATTAGGAGCTGTATTTGGTAAGGCAATGGAGGAATCTGGTGCAGCAAAAGCTATTGCCAAAGCCATTGTAGAAAAATTGGGAAAAGAAAGAGCAATGTTATCTGTGGTTTTGTCAGCAGCTATTCTAACTTATGGTGGGGTAAGTCTTTTCGTTGTAGCTTTTGCTGTTTATCCTTTCGCCGCTTCTATATTTAAAGAGGCAGATATACCAAAACGACTCATTCCAGCAACAATTGCTGTAGGAGCGTTCACATTTACTATGGACTCACTTCCAGGAACACCACAAATTCAGAACTCAATTCCAATGAAATTTTTTAACACAGACCTTTATGCTGCTCCAGTCTTTGGTACATTAGGAGCTATCATAATTTTAGTTGGAGGCTTATCTTATTTAGAGTGGCGTAAACGTTTGGCACAAGCAGCAGGAGAAGGATATGGAGTGAATCATATTCAAGAACCTGTAATTGTTGAGGATACCAGCTTACCAAATCCTTGGTTAGCAGCATTACCACTAGTTTCAGTGCTTATAGTCACTCTAGTTTTGCAAAAATTAATTTTTCCAAAGTGGGACATTCTATATTGGGTAACTCAGGCTCCTTATAATATTCCGAAAACAGGCGTTGTTGGATCTATGAATAATTGGGCACTGATTATTGCACTCATCTTCGGTATTATTCTTGCATTTGTTATTAATCCAAAGCGTATACACGGAAACTTAGCTAAAACCATTAATGCTGGAGCAATAGGTTCACTGTTAGCTGTTATGAACACTGCCTCTGAAGTAGGTTTTGGTAATGTTATAAAATCACTTCCAGGCTTTAAGTCTATAGCTCATGCTTTAACAAATATTAATCCAAATGGTAGCCCATTGTTGTCTGAAGCAGTTACTGTAAATGTTCTGTCAGGAGTTACAGGTTCAGCTTCCGGTGGAATGAGTATTGCACTAGATACCTTTGGTAAACAGTACTTAGCTTGGGCAGATAAGGTTGGTGTAAGTCCTCAATTACTTCACCGTGTTGCTGCTATGGCTTCTGGGGGAATGGATACATTACCTCATAATGGGGCAGTCATCACACTTTTAGGAATTGCAGGTTTAACTCATAAACAGTCATATAAAGATATCTTCGCCATTACTCTGATTAAGACAGGAACCTGCTTTATTCTTATCTTTTTACAAAGCATTTTCCATTTTATATAATTTGCTGAGAACACTTCTTTGATTTTATATAATTTATTCGAATAGTTTTTATAAATAACCACAACTTAAATTTAACTTATACGTAGGGACATATTACCAATGTTGAAGTCACATTTAAATATTTTTTATTAGTCTTAGCGAAAATTTGATAAAAAATCTTAGAACTTTAGATATGTTTGAGTGAAACGAGTTTATCAAAGTTCTTAGATTTTTATCAAATTTGAGCTTTAGACTAATTAAAAATATTTAACGTGACGAAACATGGTAATATGTCCCAGAGTATAAGTTAAATTTCGGGCGTGTACATCTATACAAACAAAGCAGGTATAATACTTTAAATATTTTTCAAAATTTCTTTATTAGTATCTATTGACACAAAAATCACTTTATAATATACTTAAGCCATGTTGATAATTAATTATAAAAACTTTGATAGGGACTAAGTAAATGTGATTAATGTTTTAAAGAGAGTGGGGTCTGGTGGAAACCCATAAATGTTACATATTGAAACTCACCCTTGAGTTGCAGGCTGAAATTATAGTAAGCTGAGCCGGCGAAAGTCGTTATTTATATGAGTAAAAAAATTGGGTGGTACCGCGACAGACTTCTCGCCCCATGGAGGAGAGTCTGTTTTTTTATATTTAAAATTATTTGAAACACCCAGCAAAAATAGAATAAACTATAAAAAACTTTGATAGGGACTAAGTAAGTATGATTAATATTTTAAAGAGAGTGGGCATTGGTGGAAACCCATAAGTATTGCATATTGAAACTCACCCTTGAGTTGTAGGCTGAAACTATAGTAAGCTGAGCCGGCGAAAGTCGTTATTTATATGAGTAAAAAAATTGGGTGGTACCGCGACAGACTTCTCGCC